>JAVRPX010000067.1:0-2893 GCA_032161985.1 Mycobacterium sp. | reverse complement strand
TGGCGAACGCGCGAACACGACTCTTCAGTTGGGTCACCGGCTGATTATGTAGTCGGCAGAACCGTCAGGCAATCATATGAAATGGCGCGGCTGCGCGTGTCGCCTGTTTGCGGTGTACAGCAATGTGCTGCGTAGTGATCGATTGCGATGCGATGGTGATCGGAGCATCGCAACTGCGCCAATGACTTTCGCTGCTCGTAGCCAGGGTAGGACAGCGCATCGATGACGCCGCCGCCGTTGACCGTGGGCCCGAGCAGCACGGTGGACGTGCCTGCGGCCGGGTCGTAGTCGACGAGCGCCTCGCCGCCCCCGCACGAGAGCGAGGCTCTGAGCTCGAAGTGGCCGTGGTAGACGCCGAGCACGTCGACGCTCTGTGGTCGTCCACATTGGGCACCGAGACCTTGGTCGGCGTCCGGCCCACGTCGTCGAGCTTGGCGAGAAACCTGTAGCCGCAACCGCCTATGGCGAGCATCCAACCCGGGCCAACCTCTGACCAGGGAACGTCGGTGATCGGTGCCTCGACACCGTGAGCCACCGCCCGCTCAACCGTCGTCGGCTTCGGCGCCGCGGTCGTGCCGGTCGACGAGCACGCGGCCAGCATCATCGCCGCCAGCGCCACGAGGCCGCAAATCTGCTTCACGAAGGTTCCTTTCCCAGGTCGCGGCAAGTGTGTCGCGGACACCTTGGCGAATTCTCGATACCGCAGCGAAGCGCCCCGGTCGGCGCTATGAGAGAATTTCGGGCGATCGCACCGGCGTGACGGCGCGAAGTGGGGGAGAGAATTTCCATGTCTGCCAACAGAATTGCTCAAACGCTGACCTGGCTCGGTGGAGGCGAATGGCGTGAGCTGGGTGAGCGTCACGAGCGGTCAACGCATGTGATCGCCGGCGTTGTGGTGCTGCTGGGAGCAGCGCTGACCTGGCTCGTCTCGACCCTCGCCATCACGGAGGCGACGCACGCGCCGATGGCACTCACGGTGCCCTTGACGTTCGCCTTCGGCCTGCTGATCGGTGCGATCGCCCGCGCGATCGCCAGCGGCCCTACGCGCGGCTGGTCAGGCGTGGCGGGACGCGCAGCCGTCGCGGTCGCCGTCGGTGCCGTCGTCGGTGAACTCGCCGCGGTCGTGCTCTTCTCGGGCTCGATCGACCGGCTACTCGACGAGCGCGCCGCACGCGGCGCCGACGCCACACCCGCCGTCGCGGCGGCCTCGGCCGAGCTCGACCGCACGCGCCAGGCACGCACCGCACTCGACGCCGCGGTGGATCAGGCCAGCCGTCAGCGCGACGAAGCGCTCGTCGTCGCGCGCTGTGAGTACAACCCCTCGCCGGCCTGCCCGCAGACCCACATCACCGGAGTCCCCGGCACCGGGCCCGAAACACGAACGGCGAAGGACTTTCTCGCCGACACCCAGCGGCAGCTGGACAGCGCCGTGACCAACCGCGACCGCGTTGCGCCCGGCCTCGACTCCGAGATCGCCGCGCATCAGCAGGCGCTGCAACAGGCGCGCGAGACCGCGACGACAGAAGTTGACCACGGCCTTGGCGCGCGCTGGATGGCGATGAATGATCACACCTTTGCGAACCCCGGAGCGATGTTGCTGCGACTGGTGACGATCGCGTTTTTCGTGCTGCTGATCCTCATGCCGCTGATCCTCAAGCTGTGGCGTGGTCAGACAAGCCAGGATCGCGGTGCAGCCGCCCGCGCCGAGGTGGAGCGCGCCGAGTTGGACGCCGATACCGCGATCGCGGTCAAGCGTGCCGAGGTTCGTGCGGCCGTCGAAACACTGTGGGCCGAGCAGCAATTGGAAAGTGCCCGCCTCGCGGTCGAAGCGCAGGCAGAGATCGAGCGCGAGCAGCAGCGCCGTCGAGTCATCGAGGCGGTCGAGGCGGTCGAGGCGCCGGTGCAGGCGCAATCGGAGCGAGTGGCCGACCCGGCGCCGGAGTTGCCTGCGGCGGAAGCATCGGACAACCTGCCTGCAGTGGTCACCAAGGCCGCCGCGCGGTGGCTCCGTCCGTTCGTGCCGCCGATCATCGCGAGCGCGATCGACACCACGACCAAGCCGCTGCGCAGCGCGCGCCAGGTGTTCGAAGAGACGGAGGAGATTCACTTCTCGCTCAAGCGCACGCACAGGGTGAGTGTCGAGTCGGACGAGCGCGGGTCGGTGGCCACCGAGCCGGTCGAGCCGCACACGGCACCCGCGAAGGTGGTGTCGTCTGTGCAGCGTCATCAAATGTTGACGGAACGGGAAGGACACCCAGAACTGCGCGGGGTCGACGGTCCCCGTCAGCTGCCGCCCGCGGAGTAACTCGCACGCCGACCGCGCGTTGTTTGCGCAATCGAATGATTGGATGCGGACGCCGTATGGCTGCTCGTCACCGGCTGGAAAGACGCTGCGCTGACACTTCGCTGTGTCTCTACAGGACCGGAGTCTGGGCCGTCGCTCGGTGCTCAAAGGTGCGGTTGTGCTCGCCGCACTCCCGCTCGCCGGATTCACCGCCGAACGTCGACAGAGCCCCGTGCAGGCGGATCCGTTCACACTGGGAGTGGCATCAGGCGAGCCCGCCTCCGACGGCATGGTCATTTGGACGCGACTGGCGCCGAGACCGTTGGCCGACGACGGACTCGGCGGCATGCCTGCACGCGCGGTCGACGTCGAGTGGGAAGTGGCCGCCGACGAGCGCTTCACGCGCGTCGAACAGCGCGGCATCACCACAGCCGCGCCGGAAGCGGCGCACAGCGTGCACGTCGAACTCACCGGCCTGCGACCCGGTGCCGTCTATCACTACCGGTTTCGCGCTGGCGGTTACATCTCGCCTGCCGGGCGCACCCGCACGGCACCCGAGCCAGGCTCGCTGGCACCGCTGACGATGTGTGTCGCGTCGTGTTCCAACTA
>JAVRPX010000066.1:0-7385 GCA_032161985.1 Mycobacterium sp. | reverse complement strand
TGGGCGCACCGATCGGCGCGACCATGAACTCCTGGACGTCGACGCCGGTGTCGGCGTGTGCGCCACCGTTGAGGATGTTCATCATCGGCACCGGCAGGATGTGCGCGTTGGGCCCGCCGATATAGCGGAACAGCGGCAGCGCCGCCGAGTCCGCCGCGGCCTTGGCCACCGCCAGCGACACCCCAAGCATCGCGTTGGCCCCCAGCCGCGACTTGTCGGGCGTGCCGTCAAGGTCGACCAACGCCTGGTCCACCAGCCGCTGATCGTCGGCGCTCAGCCCGATGACCGCGGGCGCGATCTCGTCGAGCACGGCCTCCACTGCTTTCTCGACGCCCTTACCGCCGTAGCGGGTTCCGCCGTCGCGCAGTTCCACCGCCTCGTGCTCGCCGGTCGACGCGCCCGATGGCACGGCGGCGCGGGCGAACGTGCCGTCCAGCAGAGCCACTTCGACCTCGACCGTCGGGTTGCCGCGGGAGTCGAGGATCTCGCGGGCTCCGACCTGCTCGATGATGGGCACTGGCTTCTCCTTGGTCACGGGGCTGGTCGGTTTTGAGCCTAGAGCGTGCACCCGCCAGTGGCGTGGTTAGAGGGGGTGTCCGTTTGCGTAGGCCGTCGCCCAGTCCCGCACGGTGCGCGCGTATTGGTCGGAGTGGTTGTACGCCCGCAGCGCGTCCATCCAGCCGCGAGGCCTGGCCAGGTCCTTGCCGCGCCAGCACAGATAGCCGGCCGCCGAGAGCGCCGCGTCGTCGAAATTGTCCGGGCTGACGATGCCGTCGTTGTTGGCGTCGACGCCGTACAGCTTCCACGTGTCGGGGATGAACTGCATCGGTCCCATCGCCCTGGCGTACTCCGGATCGCCGTCCATGTCACCGCCGACGTTGTCGATGTCCCTGATCTCCAGGTTGCCGTTGGTGCCGTCGAGGCGGACGCCGCGGATCGGCGGCTTGACGTCGCCGTTGGGCGCGATGACCGCGCCGCGGTAGGTGCCGTGGTGGCTCTCCACCTGCCCGATGCCGGCCAGGGTCGTCCACGCCAGATGGCAGTCGGGGTTCTCGACCTCGGCGACACGCGCGGCGTAGGCGTAGGCCTCGAGCGCGGCGACCGGCATGCCCATGGCGGGTGCGCGTTGCACCGCCCATTCGTGCAGCTGATCGGCGGGCCTGCCCTTGGCGTGGGTGTCGATCTTGGGCACCGAGTCGCCCGCGGGCGGCGGCACACCATCGGGTATCGGCGTGCCCAGCTGCCACGAGCAGCTGGAAGCCATCAGCAGCGCTGTCGCGCTTATCACCGCGACAGCCCGCAGCCAACGCACTGGCGACACCGGACTCCCTCAAACCCGCTCTGGTAGTTGCCCATCGTCCCACGCGCTCGGACCAGATCCGCAACCGTCGTCGGACGTGTACATTCCCGCCTCGGGAATTGATAAGGTAAGCCACACCTTGCTTTGGCAAGCCAAAGCAAAGTTCATGGATTTGGCGTAGCGAGGACAAAGTTGATGACTGCTGGTGCGGACCTTGGTGTCAGTATTCACGCCGCCGCGCCCAACATCACGTCGCAGTTGTTCGGAAGCGGATTGATCGGCCTGCGCGAGGGCCTCGAGGCCGCCATCGTGGTCACGATTCTGTTGGCGTTCCTGGTGAAGTCGGAACGCCGGGACGCCCTGAAGTGGGTGTGGCTGGGCGTCGCCTTGGCAATCGCGATGACCGTCGCGGTATTCCTGGTCATTCAATACGGCGAGAACACAATCTCTGGCCTGGCCGCCGAGGCCATCGCCGGTATTGCCTCGCTGGTGGCCGTCGCGATCGTCACGACGATGGTGCTCTGGATGAAGAGAGCCGCCGCCTCGATGTCGGGCATGTTGCGCGGGGATATGGAGCGCGCGCTCGAGACGGGATCGCTGGCGGTGCTCGCCCTGGCGTTCCTGGCCGTCGGCCGCGAGGGCGTCGAGACCGCCCTGTTCATGGTCGGCTACGCCGAAGCCCAAACGGCGTGGCCGCTGATCGGACTCATCATCGGGGTGCTTGCCGCGACCGCGATTGCGTACGGGATGTACGCCGGTGCGGTCCGCATCAACCTCGCCAAGTTCTTCTCCTACACCGGCGTCTTCCTCATCGTCGTCGCCGCCGGAATCCTGTCCTACGGAATCGGCGCTCTGCAGACGGTCGGCTGGCTGCCCGGCCTGAGCGCCAAGGCGTTCGACATCAGTACGTGGTTCAACTGGTCGTCCTGGTACGGCGAGATCGTTCAGGGCGTCTTCAACGTCACGCCAACGCCGACCGTGCTGCAGCTCGTGGCGTGGCTGACCTACCTCGTCGTCGTGCTGATGATCTTTCTGCGCCCGACGAAGGCGCCTGCGAAAGCCGATCCGTCCCCCCCACCCCTACCCGAAACTGAAAGGTCGACCACGTGAACCTTCGTTCGTCCCTCGCCATCGCCACCGCCGCTCTGGCGGGTCTGGCATTGACGAGCTGCCAGGCCAAGGAGGGGGCTGCGCCCGCCGAGCCGGGCAAGACTGCGCCCGCCGAGATCACCGTCACCGCGTCCGACACGGCATGTGAGCTGTCGGGCACTGAAGCGTCAACGGGACCAAGCACATTCGTCATCACCAACAACGGCAACAAGGTGACGGAGTTCTACGTCTACAGCGAGGGTGAGCGGGTGATGGGAGAGGTGGAGAACATCTCCCCCGGCCTGCAGCGCAAGCTGATCGTGCAGCTGGCCGAGCCCGGCACCTACCAGACGGCGTGCAAGCCCGGCATGGTCGGTGACGGCATCCGCTCGGACTTCAAGGTGACCGGTGAGGCCGCCGTCCAGGTGGATACGGAGGGCAAGTTCAAAGACGCCTCCGACAACTACAAGCGCTACGTGAACAGCCAGACCGACGCGCTGATCGCGGCCACTCAGATCTTCGTCGACGCGGTCAAGAAGGGTGACGTCAACGCGGCCAAGGCTCAGTTCCCGATCGCCCGCACCTACTACGAGCGCATCGAGCCGGTCGCCGAGTCGTTCCCCAACGATCTCGATCCCCGCATCGACCTCCGCGAGGCGGACCTGGAACCGGGTCAGAAGTGGACCGGATTCCACCGGCTGGAGAAGGACCTGTGGGTCACCGGCCTGCAGCCCGACAGCAACGCTATGGCCGACCAGCTGATGGCCGACGTCAAGGAACTCAACGACGGCGTGAAGGCCCCCGACTACAAGATCGACTCGACCCAGATCGCCGGGGGCGCACAGGGACTGCTCGACGAGGTCTCATCCAGCAAGATCACCGGCGAAGAGGACATCTTCAGCCACACCGACCTGTGGGACTTCAAGGCCAACGTCGAAGGTTCGCAGACAGCCGTCGCCTCGGTGCGGCCGATCCTCGACGAACGCAACGCCGACTTCGGCAAGAAGGTTGATCAGCGGTTCGCCGACGTTGAGGCGCTGCTCGAGAAGTACCGTCAGGGTGACGGTTTCGTGTCCTACGACAAGGTGACCGAGCCGCAGCGCCAAGAGCTGTCGCAGGCCATCGACGGGTTGTCCAAGGAGGTCAGCCAGGTGCAAGGTGTCATCGCTCCCAAGTGACCCGGAAACCCCTGCGGTAGAAGCGGAACCGCCACGTGTGGGTATGTCCAGGCGCAGGCTGTTCGGTGCCGCGGGGGTGACCGTAGCGGTCGTCGGTGCGGCCGGTGCGGGGGCCCTGGCTGGCCGCGCGTCGGCCGCCAGCACCACCTTTGGCGGGTTGGACCAAGCGGTTCCGTTCCGCGGTGAACGCCAGGCGGGCATCATCACTTCGCAGCAGGACCGGATGCACTTCGCCGCGTTCGACGTCACGACGGACAAGCGCGACGAAGTCATCGCCCTGCTCAAGCAGTGGACGGACATGGCCGAGCGGATGACGCAGGGCCATGATGCGGTACCGAATGGCGCGATCGGGGGCAATCCGTATGCGCCGCCGGATGATACGGGTGAGGCGCTGGGATTGCCCGCGTCCGGGCTGACGCTGACCATCGGGTTCGGTCCGTCGTTCTTCGAGAAGGACGGCAAGGACAGGTTTGGGATCGCCGCTCAGCGCCCGGCCGCGCTCGCCGATCTGCCGAAGTTCACCAACGAGATCCTCGACCCCGCCCGCTGTGGTGGCGATATCTGCGTGCAGGCATGCGCGCACGACCCGCAGGTGGCCGTGCACGCTGTCCGCAACCTGGCCCGCGTGGGGTTCGGGACCGTCGCGGTGCGATACTCGCAACTCGGGTTCGGTCGCACGTCCTCGACCACGCGGGAACAGTCCACTCCCCGAAACATGCTCGGGTTCAAGGACGGAACAAACAACCTCAAGGCCGACGACACCGAGGCGCTGGACAAGAACGTCTGGGTCGCGGCGGGTGACGGGCCCGACTGGCTGGCGGGCGGCACCTATCTGGTGACGCGGCGCATTCGGAACCGCATCGAAGCGTGGGACCGCACCACACTGCTCGAGCAGGAGCGGGTGATCGGCAGGCAGAAGGGCAGCGGCGCACCCAACGGCTACAACGACGAGTTCGCGCCAGTTGACTTCAACATCAAAGACGCCAAGGGCACACCGTTGGTGGATGTCGACGCCCACATCCGGCTGGTCTCACCCGATCATGTGGGCGGGGTCAAGATGCTGCGCCGCGGGTACAACTTCACCGACGGTTCCGACGGATTCGGGCATCTGGATGCCGGGCTGTTCTTCATCGCGTTCGTGCGGAGCCCAACGACGAACTTCATCCCGGTGCTGGCGCAGATGTCCGGCGACGCGCTCAACGAGTACATCTTCCATACGGGCACAGCGGTTTTCGCCTGCCCGCCGGGGCTGCGTGAGGGTGATACTTCGGCCTACTGGGGATCGACGCTCTTCGGCTGATCGGCCCAGACCGGCGAATGTCTGTGCCCGGCCGCGGCCGCCTTACGCGGTGGACTTCTCCGCGGCTGTGTCGCTCACGTCGACGTCTTCTGGCGACGGCTCGGGCACTTCCACCGGCCGTGGCTCGGGCACATCGGCAGGCGTCGGCTCGGGGACGTCGGCAGGCGTCGGCTCGGGAATCCGGTCCGGCGCAGGCTCCGTATCTTCGGACGGCCAGTATGCCCGCCACTCCTCCTCGGTGATCTCCCCAAGCGTCGCCACGTCGAGTTCCTCCGGCACATCGTCATCACGGCGGCCCGCCGCGATCGCGTGCTCGACCCGGCGGACGGCGTCCATGAACTCCAAAACCGCTGACCGCAAAGCATTCTCGGCGTCGGAAGCCACAGACACGGTCACAGAAGTGATGGTTTCCGGAATCAGATCGGCGGGCAGCCCCACCACAGAGACGCGCTCGATCACCTTCTGCGCCAACGCCAATGCGGGCTGCCCAGTCGGCACGTCATCCATCGACGAGTTGCGGGTCTTCTCTAGAGCCTTGCGCTCCTCCCACTGCGCGAGCTGCTCGTCGAGCGAAATCGATTCACCGGCGAGCACGGCTGGCACTCGGTTGCCGAGCTTGCGCACCAGCGAGTCGGCGACGTCGTCGATGGTGAACGGGTGCTGCGGCGCGTCCTCGGCGATGCGCGCGTGAAACAGCACTTGCAGTAACACGTCTCCGAGCTCCTCACGCAGCTCGTCGGCGTTGCCGCCGCGCACCGCGTCGAACACCTCGTAGGTCTCCTCGAGCAGGTAGCGGCGCAGCGAGTCGTGCGTCTGCTCGCTTTCCCAAGGCCCGGACGTACGCAGCTTGTCCATCATCGCCACCGCGTCGACCAGCCGCTCACCCGGCGCGGAGTCGGGGGCAGCGATCAGCTTGTCGCCTGCCGCCAGCCGTGTCTTCACCGCGGGATGGTCGGGATCGGAGGACAGCAACACCGGGGCGTCGTCCCCGTCATAGGCAGGACGGGCCGCAGGCAGCGACCACGGCACCTTGACGGGCATCTCCTCGGTGTACTGAACGTCACCGGTCAGCAAGTCGATCGCCTCGACCGGAACCAACGACGGGCGGCGCGGGTCGACCAACACGACTGTCATGTCGTTGGTCGCTTGTCATTCATCGCCGGTGTACCTCCGAACTTCGTTATACCAACACCTTCCTGGGGTTTCCCATCGAGGGCCAACACCAACCCCGCCACCATGGCAACGAGTTCAAGATCGCGAATCCGTGGCGCCCCAACGCCAGAACCCGCTCGCGGAATTGGCACTTGCACCGTCGACGTCGTCGCGCGGTAGTGCGCGCTAGGGTACAACCGCTTCAGCCGAAGTTGCTGTGAGTCGACCAGCTGCAACGGGGACAGCCGAAGCGTCGACTCGGATATCGCACTGATTTCGGTGATCCCGTACTGGCGCAGCAGCAGCCGCAGCCGGGCGACGGCGACCAATCGCTGCGCGGGTTCGGGCAGCGGCCCGTATCGGTCGACAAGCTCGTCGATCACCGCGTCCACCGCGGAGTCGTCGGCAGCCGCCGCCAGCCTCCGATATCCCTCCAGCCGGAGCCGGTCGCTCGGGATGTAGTCCGGCGGCAGATTTGCGTCGACCGGTAGGTCGATCCGCACGTCCTTCGGTTCCTCAACGGCCCGAACGGTTTTCCCGTCGGCCGCCGCGCGGTAGGCCTCTACCGCCTCGCCGACCAGCCGCACGTACAGGTCGAAGCCGACCCCGGCGACGTGCCCGGACTGCTCCGCACCGAGCACATTTCCGGCACCGCGGATTTCAAGATCCTTCATGGCCACCGCCATGCCTGCGCCGAGCTCGTTGTTCTGCGCGATCGTCGCGAGCCTGTCGTAGGCGGTCTCGGTGAGCGGCGCCTCCGGCGGATAGAACATGTAGGCGTAACCGCGCTCGCGGCTGCGGCCGACCCTGCCCCGCAGCTGATGTAGCTGCGAGAGCCCGAACGTGTCGGCCCGTTCCACAATCAACGTGTTCGCGTTGGAGATGTCCAGGCCCGTCTCGACGATCGTCGTGCACACCAGGATGTCGTATTCGCGGTTCCAGAAGCCCTCGACGGTGCGCTCGAGAAGATCCTCTGGCATCTGGCCGTGCGCGACGGCGACGCGGGCTTCCGGCACCAGCGCCCGCACCTTGGCGGCGGCCTGATCGATGGATCGGACCCGGTTGTGGATGTAAAAGGCCTGCCCGTCGCGCAGCATCTCGCGCCGCAAAGCCGCCGCGACCTGCTTGTCGTCGTGCGGGCCGACGTATGTCAGCACCGGGTAGCGCTCCTCGGGCGGGGTGAGGATCGTCGACATCTCCCGGATGCCGGCCAGGCTCATCTCCAGCGTGCGCGGGATCGGGGTGGCGCTCATGGTCAGCACGTCGACGTGGGTGCGCATCGACTTGATGTGCTCCTTGTGCTCGACGCCGAAGCGCTGCTCCTCGTCGACCACGACGAGGCCGAGGTCTTTCCAGGTCACACCCG
>JAVRPX010000065.1:0-8514 GCA_032161985.1 Mycobacterium sp. | reverse complement strand
GACTAGAACTCCAGAAGGTTCTCGCGAAACGTGCTGTGGTTGTAGCCGTCCCGGATGAGGTCGCGTTTCCGCAGCGCCGGCGCCAGGCCGTCGGCGATCTCGGCGATATTGCGCCGGGTGACGATCGGCGACAGCAGGAAGCCGTCGCCGCCGACCTCCTCCATTGCCTCGCCCATCTTCGCTGCCACCGTGTCCGGGGAGCCGACGAAGGCCAAACCGGCGTGGGTGTCGACGGTGGCGATCGCCTCGCGCAGCGTCTTGCCCCTCGCGCCCTCGATGAACGTGCGCAGCGTGCTCGTCTCGCCGTTGCCCCACACGTCGGGCACCTCCTTGTCGAGATCGAATGTGGAGAAATCGAATTCGCCGCCCGACGTGTAACTCAAGCCCCACAGGGCCTTTTCGATCGCGTCGTCGCTGAAGCGCGCGGCCTTCATGTCCTCCTCGCGGGCCTGCGCAACGCGGTCGGTGTCACCGAGGATCGGGTCGATGAGGAAGAGGATCTTCAGCGTGCCAGGGTCGCGGCCGTACTCCTTCATCCGCCGATGCATGTCGATCCGGAACGCCTTCATCTGCTCAATGCTGGTGCCGTGCGCGAGCATCGACTCCGCATACTTGGCGGCCAGATCGCGCCCGGCAGGCGAGGCACCCGCCTGCACGATGACCGGACGGCGCTGCGGGCCGGGAATGGTGTTGAGTGGCCCGCGCGTCCGAAAGTACTTGCCCTCGAAGTCGACGGTGTGCACCTTCGTGTGATCGGCGTAGCGCGGGGTCTCCTCGTCGACGAGGACGGCACCGTCCTCCCACGAGTCCCACAGCGCCCCAACCGCTTCCATCCACTCCTTGGCCATCTCGTAGCGTTCGCTGTGCAGCATCAGCTCGTCGTAGCCGTACTGCTGCGCTGCGCGGCTCGAGCTCCCGGTGACGACGTTCAGTCCGACCCGCCCATCGGTCAGGTGGTCGAGCGTGGTCATCGTCCTGGCCGCCATGAACGGGTGGTAGAAGCTCGTCGACAGCGTGACCGCGATGCCGATGTGTTTCGTGCGCTGCGTCAGCAGCGGGATCAGCGGGACGGGATCGCACTTCGGGGCAAGCATCCCGTACTTGAGCGTGGTCTCCATGGAGCGGCCGTACGCGTCCTCGACCATGCTGGTGTCCTCGACCAGCAGGTAGTCGAAGCGAGCACGCTCCAGCGAAGCGGCCAGGTCGACGAACAGGTCGCCCTTCATCCAATCGTGGCCGGTGTTGCCAGCCCACGGATCCAGCGCCCAGGTCTGGACGGAGAAGCCACTGCCCATGAACCAACCCAGATGAAACATGTGACCAATGTGGCTTCTCGATGTTTCAGGGCTACGAGGCAGACGATTCCGCCCGCATTACGCTGCCTGAGATGAGTGATCCGCGTCACGCCGTGTCACATCTCGGGGGTCGGCGGTGTCTCGAGGCCATGACTGAACACAACGCAACTACCAACGTCGTCGTCATCGGCGGCGGATACGCAGGCACGACGGCGGGCAACCACCTGCGGATGCGCGCCGACGTGCACATCACCCTGGTCAACCCGCGGCCGAAGTTCGTCGAGCGGATCCGACTGCACCAGCAGGTGGCTGGTAATTACGACGCCACTGTCGACTACGGCGCATTGCTCGGCCAAGGCATCGAGCTAGTCGTCGACAACGCCACCAGTATCGACACCGCCACCCGCAAGGTCGAGCTCGCGTCGGGCGCCCCGCTGGACTACGACTTCATCATCTACGCGGTCGGCAGCACCGGTGCAGCTTCGTCGGCGGTCCCCGGCGCGGCTGAGTTCGCCTATCCCATAGGGGAATACGAGTATGCCCAAAGGCTGCGCGCACATCTGGACGAATTGCCCCCCGACTCTCCGATCACTGTGGTCGGCGCAGGACTGACCGGCACCGAAACGGCCGCCGAACTCGCCGAGCAAGGACATGCCGTCACCCTGGTTTGTGGCGGATCCTTGGTGCCATCGCTGAGCGAGCCGGGTCGGCGATCCGTCGCCAAGTGGCTGAAACGGCACGGCGTCACGGTCCTCGATGGGGCCGGTTCGACTGTCGTCGAGGTGACCAGCGGCTCAATCCTGCTCGACAGCGGTCGTCGATTGCTGAGTCAGGCCACCATCTGGACGGCTGGATTCGGGGTGCCGGGTCTGGCCATGGCCAGCGGTCTGCGGACCGACGCTATGGGCCGACTGCTCACCGACGAGACGTTGACCAGCCTGGACGACCCACGCATCGTCGCTGCCGGTGACTGCGCCGCCCCGTCGGGCAAGCCGCTGCGGATGAGCTGCCAGTCAGCCTCGCCGCTCGGGGTACAGGCCGCCAACACCGTGCTGAGCCGCATCGCAGGCACCGCGCCTGCAGTCATCGACCAAGCGTTCCTGGGGTCGAACGTCAGCCTCGGCAGGAACGCGGCCGTCATCCAGTGGGCACACAAGGACGACACACCGATGAGGCTCTACTTGGGCGGCCGCATTGGCGCGGCACTCAAGGAGGCGGTGTGCAAGGGCACTGTGTGGGGCATCCGGCGCGAGGGCCGCAAGCCTGACTCAATGTTCTGGGCCAAGGGCGGAAAGCGTCCGTCACAGCCGACGCTCGAGGTGGCCACCGAATCGTGACCACCTCCTCGCATGAACACGCAGAGCGGTTCACGCATCTGCGGCCACTGCTGTTCACGATCGTCTACGAGATCCTTGGCTCCGCAACGGAATCCGACGACGTGCTGCAGGACAGCTATCTGCGGTGGGCCGACGTGGGTCTCGCGACGGTGCGCGACACCAAGTCGTATCTGGCGCAGCTGGTGACCCGTCAGGCCCTCAACGCATTGCGGGCAGGCGCCCGCCGTCGCGAGGACTACATCGGCCCGTGGCTGCCCGAGCCGCTGCTGCTCGACGAGCGCGACGCCTCGTCGGACGTGGTGCTCGCAGAGTCGGTGTCGATGGCGATGCTGGTGCTGCTCGAGACGCTCACCCCTGACGAGCGGGCGGTGTTCGTCCTGCGCGAGGTGTTCGGCTTCGACTACGACGAAATCGCCGGTGCGGTAGGCAAATCCGTTGCGACGGTGCGCCAGGTCGCGCACCGCGCACGCGAGCACGTGCAAGCGCGGCGCAAGCGGTTCGACCCGGTCGACGCCGCCGCGACGGCTGAGATCACCGAGCAGTTCATGACCGCCGCGGCCACCGGCGATATGGACGGACTGCTCGCGATGCTGGCGCCGGACGCCACCTGGACCGCCGACAGTGGCGGCAAGGCCAGCGCGGCCCGCCGCCCGGTCGTTGGCGCCGACAAGGTGGCCAAGGCGATCATCGGCATCTTCCGGCTCGGCCAGAAGCTGCAGGACGTGCGGATCGAAACGGCGGTCTACAACAGCGCACCGGCGGTTGTGGTCTACAGCGGCGACCACTTGGAGGGTGTCTTCCTGGTCGAGGTGACCGACGGCAAGATCACGCACTTCTACGCCATGCGAAACCCCGACAAGCTGGTAGGGATCGCGATCCCGCGGGCGATCACCCGCTAGCTTCTGTCACGCTTGGTGGGTGCGAATCGAGCGGCTCGGCGATTTGGGCAGCGCCCATGAGGTGCTGCGCGGCGTCGCCTCCGCTGCCCAGCGATGCGGTCTGCCGCCGCCCGCCGCGCTGATCGGCGAATGGTTCGGCTCTGCGGCGGTCATCGCCCCATCTCTGGGCGCCGTTGCTTGTGACGAGGTCTTCGACGTGCCCACGGGTGTATCCGACGGGGCGATCGGCGGCGGGTGGTTCGGCTATCTGTCGTATCCCGACGCCGGCATCGACGGCCTTGGACCCCGGATTCCGGAGGCGGCCGGAGGCTGGTCCGACTGCGTGCTGCGGCAGGACAGCGACGGGCAGTGGTGGTACGAAAGCCTTTCCGGCGCACCGCTTTCAGCGTGGACCGAGGAGGCATTGCGTTTCCGCACGCCGACGCTGGAGTACCTCATCGCGTGGGATGAGGCCGACCGCGAAGCGCACCGCCGCGGCGTGCTCGAATGTCTGGAAGCGATCGCGGCGGGTGAGGTCTACCAGGCCTGCGTGTGCACGCAGTTCGCGGGCCGACTTCACGGCGCACCCATTGACTTCTTCGTCGAAGCGGTGGAGCGCACGTCGCCGGCGCGGGCGGCCTACCTTGCCGGGGAGTGGGGAGCGGTGGCGTCCCTGTCGCCCGAGCTGTTCCTGCGGCGCCGCGGTGAGACGGTGACGTCGAGCCCGATCAAGGGGACGCTGCCGCGACATGCGGATCCGGCGGCGCTGCGGGCATCGGTCAAGGATGTCGCGGAGAACATCATGATCGTCGACCTGGTCCGCAATGACCTGGGCCGGGTTGCGATCACGGGGACGATCACCGTGCCCGAGTTGCTGGCGGTGCAACCGGCGCCGGGCGTGTGGCATCTGGTGTCGACGGTGTCGGCGCGCGTCGCCGTGGATGTGCCGCTGGCCGAGGTACTCGACGCGTGCTTCCCGCCCGCGTCGGTGACGGGCACGCCGAAGATGCGGGCCCGCCAGCTATTGCGTGGCTGGGAGCCGCGTCGACGCGGGGTCTATTGCGGCACAGTCGGTTTGGCATCACCCGTCGCGGGATGTGAACTCAACGTCGCGATCCGCACCGTCGAGTTCGACGCGGCAGGCAACGCGGTTCTTGGCGTCGGCGGCGGCATCACGGCCGACTCCGATCCCGACCGCGAATGGGAGGAGTGCCTGGACAAGGCGGCGCCGATCATTGGGAGTACAGCCGGCACCGGTCGACGAGTATCTCGGCGAGCCACTCCGGTTCGCTGACCATCGGCATGTGGCAGGTGTCCATCTCGATGAGGGTCTGAACGCCACCGATCGCGCCGGGTCAGTATCCAGGTGCGCGGTATGTCGTCGGGCATCTCTCGGCGCGACACGTCCCGCGACACGTCCTGGGCCACCGCGGACCCCCTTACTGCCGTGTGCGCAGAACCGCATCGTAGAGGGCGCGACGCGACGGCGCGCCGGGATTCTCCGCGATGACCTGCGCGCAGGCGTCCTTCACTCTCGCGCCGCCGTCGACGAGGGCCTGCACGTCGGCCACCAACGTGTCGAGGTCGGCCTTCGGCGTCGCACCCGCCAGCACGACCGTGATCTCGCCCAGCACCCCGTCGGCTGCCCACTCGGCCAACTCGCCGAGCGTGCCGCGGACGGTCTCCTCGTGCGTCTTGGTCAGCTCGCGGCAGACGACTGCGCGCCGCTCGGGTCCAAGCGCGTCGACCGCGTCGCGCAGAGTGTCGGGGAGCCGCCGCGGCGACTCGAAGAACACGCAGGTGCGTGGCTCGGCGGCCAGCGTCTTAAGCCAGGACACGCGCGCCGATTTCTTGCGCGGCGCGAAGCCCTCGAAGCAGAACCTCTCCACCGGCAGGCCCGACACCGCCAGCGCCGTCGTCACCGCCGACGGGCCCGGCAGGCACTGCACCGGCGCCCCCGCCTCGATGCAGGCAGTCACCAACCGGTATCCGGGATCGCTGATCAGCGGCATGCCGGCATCGCTGACCAGCAGAACCGTCGCCCCGGCCGCGATCTGGCCGACCAGCGACGGAACCCGCGATGCCTCGTTCTGGTCGAACAGGCTGACCACCTTGCCTGCGAGCTTGACGTCGAGCGCCTGAGCCAGGGTGCGGATCCGGCGGGTGTCCTCGGCGGCGATCACATCGGCGCTCGCCAGGGCCTTGACCAGCCGTGCGGAAGCATCCGATGGCTGGCCCAGCGGCGTGGCGCCGATGAGCAGTCGGCCGGTGGTCATGCCGGACAGCCTACGATCGCTCTCGTGACCGCCCCGGCCGATGAACTCGTTGCCAAGGGTCGCGCCGTCCCCGTCATCAGCCCCGCGCCCCTGGTGCCCATCGCCGACTTCGGGCCGGTCGACCGGCTGCAGGGCTGGGCGATGACGGCCGTCATCACGGCGCTGGCCGCGTTGACGCGTTTCCTGAACCTGGGCTCGCCGACCGACGCAGGCACGCCGATCTTCGACGAGAAGCACTACGCGCCGCAAGGGTGGCAGGTGCTGCACAACCACGGCGTGGAGGACAACCCCGGCTACGGCCTGGTGGTGCATCCGCCGGTCGGCAAGCAGCTGATCGCGATCGGTGAGGCGCTGTTCGGTTACAACGGGCTCGGCTGGCGATTCTCGGGCGCGGTGTGCGGCGTCATTCTCGTGCTCTTGGTCGTGCGGATCGGTCGGCGGATCAGCCGGTCGACGGTGGTCGGCGGGATCGCCGGGCTGCTGTTGATCGCCGACGGAGTCAGCTTCGTCGCGTCGCGCACCGCACTGCTCGACGGATTTCTGACCCTGTTCGTGGTGGCGGCGTTCGCGTGTTTGATGGTCGACCGCGACCAGGTGCGGGAGCGGATGCACGTCGCGCTGCTGGAGGGCCGCATCGCCGAGACGCCGTGGGGACCGCGGCTGGGTGTGCGGTGGTGGCGGTTCGGCGCCGGTGTGCTGCTCGGATTGGCTTGTGCGACAAAGTGGTCCGGGCTGTACTTCATCGTGTTCTTCGGTTTGATGACGCTGGCGTTCGACATCGCCGCGCGCAGGCAGTATCGGGTGCCGCGGCCGTGGGTCGGGGCGTTTCGGCGGGACGTCGGCCCGTCGTTGTACGCACTGGTGCTGATTCCGTCCGGCGTGTACCTGGCGTCGTACGCGCCATGGTTTGCGTCGGAGACCGCGGTGAATCGGCACGAGGTCGGCAACTCGATCGGCGCGGATAGTGTGCTGCCGATTCCCGACGCCTTTCGCTCGCTGTGGCACTACACGTATGCCGCGTACAGGTTTCATGCCGGCTTGACCAATGCCGCGGGCAACCATCACCCGTGGGAGTCCAAGCCGTGGACGTGGCCGATGTCGCTGCGGCCGGTGCTCTACGCCATCGACAACCAGAACGTGCCCGGCTGCGGCGCGCAGTCCTGCGTGAAAGCGGTGATGCTGGTCGGCACGCCTGCCATGTGGTTCATCGCGCTGCCCGTGCTGGTGTGGGCGCTGTGGCGGGCGTTCGTCAAGCGGGACTGGCGCTACGGCGCGCTCCTGGTGGGCTACAGCGCGGGGTTCCTGCCATGGTTCGCTGATATCGACCGGCAGATGTACTTCTTCTACGCGGCGACGATGGCGCCATTCCTGGTGCTGATGATCGCGATGATCCTCGGCGACATCCTGCACAAGCCGAATCAGAACTCGGAGCGACGAACACTTGGGCTGATCGTCGTGTGTTGCTATCTCGCACTTGTCATTACGAACTTCGCGTGGATGTATCCGATCCTGACGGGCATCCCGATCTCGCAGTCGACGTGGAACATGCAGATCTGGCTCCCGAGCTGGCGATAGGTCTGTTCGCAAGCTAGGGCCGAAATTGCACTGAGGGCTGTGACCGAATATCCACAACCCTGAGTGCAATCTCGGCTCTAGGAAGCGCAGATGTCGGTCGGGTTGGCGAGCATCGCTGCATGGAAGACGTCTTCATCGGCAGCGAGGCACTGGCGGCCGGCGTGCTCACTCGCGGGCAATTGCGCTGGAATCACCGAGCCATCTTTCCGGACGTCTATATCTCCAAGGAAGCGCCGCCGTCCCTTTCGCAACGCATCATCGGCGGATGGCTATGGTCCGGACGCCGAGGAGTGATCGCCGGCCTCTCTGCGGCCGCTTTGCACGGCGCGCGATGGGTTGACGAAACCACAGATGTCGAACTGATCTGGCGTTGTGGTCGGCCGCCGGTCGGAATCGTCGTTCGAAATGAGCGGATCGAAACCGACGAGATCGTCGAGGTCGCAGGCCTGCCCGTCACTACACCCGAGCGGACCGCGCTAGACATCGCTAGGGACCGCCCGCGCGACTCTGCCGTCGCCCGCCTGGACGCACTTGCCCGCGCGACAGGCGTCGCCGTTGCGGGTGTGCTGCCATTGGTCGATCGCTATCGCGGAGCACGAGGACTGTGCCGGTCTATTGCCGCACTCAGCCTGATGGACGGCGGGTCGCAGTCGCCGAGGGAGAGCTTGGTTCGACTCGCCCTCATCGACGCCGGCTTACCTGCGCCGAGAACCGACTTCACGATTACCGACGGAACCACCCTGGCACTGATCGCCATGGGTTACGAGGCGCCGTTGGTCGGAATCGGGTTCGGCACAGGTACACCCGAACTTCTCGCCCGAGCGGGATGGAAGATGATCCCTGCAGCCGACGTCAACAACCCACAGCTGACCGTGTATCTCGTGCGAGCGGCAGTCATCGAGCGCGGCTATCCGCTCTGGAGACTGCAGAGACTTTCGCGAGGCTAGAGCGGGTCGCGAGCCGCGGGGCACGACATGCAGCGCGGGCCGCCGCGGCCCGTCCCCAACTCCGACGCCTCGATCGACAGCACTTCGATACCCGCATCGGCAAGCCGCGCGTTGGTTTCGGTGTTGCGCTCGTATGCGACGACCACACCGGGCGCCAGTGCCAGCGTGTTGTTTCCGTCGTCCCACTGCTCTCGCTCGGCCGTCAC
>JAVRPX010000064.1:0-4130 GCA_032161985.1 Mycobacterium sp. | reverse complement strand
CTGACGCCGCCCGCCCGTCGGTGTTGCAGATGGCGGCCGCGGTGGACGCGCTGGACGACGCGATCGCGGCCGCCCGCGAGGTATCCGGACAGGGTGACCACGCCGTCGAGTCGATCAAGAAGACGATGGCCCGGCTGAGGTCGCGGCGGGCCACGCTCTTCGAAACGCTCACCGCGGCAGTGGACGAGGTGGCCACCGTCTACGCCGGGCTACTGGAGGTGTCGGCGACCGCACGCACCATGGGCGTCTCGCTGGACGACACGGAGGTGGGCGCGGTAAACGACGCGGTGACGCTGCTGCAGATGACCTTCGCCGAATTGGAGGCCGACGCCGCGAACCTAGCGACCGATGAGTTCTTCCCCGCGCCGTGGTCTCCATAGGTATGAACGTCTCAGGAACAAAGAATTTGGCCGGGTACGACCTAGCTCCGATCGATTGGGAGCCTGTACGCGACACGTTGGCCTCCGACATCACGCAGGCGCCTGACACCGGCGGACCCAATCGGCACACGGCGTGGCTGACGACGATCAACTCCGATGGCTTGCCGCACCCGACACCGGTAGGCTTCGTCCAGCTCGACGGCGTCTGGTATTTCACCTCCGGGCCGGGGACGCGCAAGTCCCGCAACATCTCCGCGGACCCGCGTTGCGTCGTCAGCGTCGCGACGCAGCCGTTTGACCTGGTGATCGAGGGCAGCGCGGCGCGCGTCACTGACGCCGACGAACTGCGCTCTGTCGCTGATCAATACGTCAGGCAGGGTTGGCCTGCGCAGGTCGACGGAGACGCCTTCTCCGCCGAATACAGCGCGCCGTCGGCTGGCCCGCCGCCGTGGCACGTCTACCGGGTCGCTCCGTCCACCGTTTACGCGTTCGGCACCGCCGAGCCGGGCGGTGCCACGAGGTTCGATGTCACGCAATGAGGTTTGAACCTCGTAACGGTCTACACCGTTGAAGAAACTAGCCAGGTAAATACAATTTCGAGAGGGGTGACACGATGACCGCGATTTACGGAATGATGGCGATGGTGCCCGTCCTGTTCGCCAGCGCAGGCTACGTCCTCGTGTCATCCAATGGCACTGCCGAGTACAAGGTCTACAAGGCCGATGAGTGACGAAGGGGCCATCCGCGACCTGATCCTCCGTTGGGCCGTCGCCGTACACACCGGCGATCTCAAAACCGTTCTCGCCGACCATGATCCGAACGTTGTGATGTTCGATGTGCCGCCTCCCTACGGCGGTATCCGCGGCATCGACGCCTACCGGGAGTCCTGGCCGCTGTTCTCGAGTGGCAGCGCCAGGGTGCCGATTTCGAGATCGTCGAGCTCGACGTGACGGTCGGTGCCGACGTGGCGTTCGCGTACGCGCTGGTGCGCTGCGGCTCCGAGGAGTTCGCGGCGAACCCCGACAACCGGCTACGGATGACGATTGGCTTGCGCAAGCGTGACGGCCACTGGGTCGTCACGCACGAGCATCATTCGTTCCCGATGGTCGATTAGTGCCTGCGCTCGGCCAGCGCTCGCAGGAAGAACGTCAGGTTGGCGGGGCGCTCGGCGAGCCGGCGCACGAAGTAGCCGTACCACTGCGTGCCGAACGGCACGTAGACGCGGACGTGATTGCCCTCGTCGGCCAGCCGTCGCTGCTCGGCATCGCGGATGCCGTACAGCATCTGGTACTCGAAATCGTCGACCCCACGGCCAGCCTCACGGGCGAGCGCAGGCACGGCCTCGATGATCTGCGGATCATGGGACGCCACCATCGGATATCCGGCCCCGGCCATCAACACCTGCAGGCAGCGTAGGTAGGAGTCGGTGACGTCGTCGCCGGCGCGGTAGGCAACCGACGCGGGTTCGTCGTATGCGCCCTTGCACAACCGGATCCGCGCGCCCGACTCCGCGAACTCGCGGCAGTCGTCCTCGGTGCGCTTCAGGTAGGACTGCAAAACGGTGCCCAGCCAATCGAACTCGGTGCGTAGATCCCGCACGATCGACAGGGTCGATTCGGTGGTGGTGTGGTCTTCGGCGTCGACCGTCACCCACACCCCCACTCGCTGGGCCCGGTCACAGATCGTGTGTGCGTTCTCAAGGGCGATCTTCTTGCCGTCGCGCGGCAGCGCCTGACCCAGCGCCGACAGCTTCAGCGAAACTTCCAGCGGCCGCACCTTCGATGCGGGCTCGCTGCAGGAGCCGAGCGCGTCGAGCAACTCGAGGTAGACGTTGACCGTGGCGTTGGCGGTGTCGACATCGGTGACGTCCTCGCCGAGGTAGTCGATACTGACCAGGCGCCCCGAATAGCGCAGTTGCTCTACCGAATTCATCGCGTCGGCAACGGTTTCGCCGGGCACGAACCGGTGTACCACCTCGCGAGTGACGGGCAGCCGCTCAGCGGTCCGTCGCAACCCTTCCTGTCGGCTGGCCGCCAGGATCACCGGGCGCGCGACCCGGTGGAAGAGCTCTGCCATCATTCGGTCTCCATGTGCGGGTAGTTGTGGTCGGTCGGCGGGACGAAGGTCTCCTTGATCGACCGAGCCGAGGTCCAGCGCAGCAGGTTCAGTGCCGAACCCGCCTTGTCATTGGTGCCCGACGCCCGTGACCCACCGAACGGCTGCTGCCCCACTACCGCACCGGTGGGCTTGTCGTTGACATAGAAGTTGCCAGCCGCGTGGCGCAGCCGCTGCTCTGCGGCCAGCACCGCGGCCCTGTCGTCGGCGATCACCGCACCCGTCAATGCGTACTTCGCACCCTTGTCGACGATGTCGAGAACGCGGTCGTATTCGTCGTCGGCATAGACATGCACCGACAGGATCGGCCCGAAGTACTCCGTGCTGAACGCCTCATCCGTCGGGTCGTCGGACAGCAGCACCGTCGGTCGGACGAAATATCCTTCGCTGTCGTCATATTCGCCGCCCACGGCGATCGTCACGTTGGCCGCACTCTTGGCCCGCTCGATCGCCTTGACGTTCTTCGCGAATGCCCGCTCGTCGATCAGCGCGCCGCCGTAATTGGTCAGGTCGGTGACGTCGCCGTAGCGCAACGCCTCGGTCGCCGACAGGAAGTCGTCGCCCATCTTCTGCCACACCGAGCGGGGGATGAATGCGCGCGACGCGGCAGAGCACTTCTGGCCCTGGTAGTCGAATGCGCCACGAATCAGAGCCGTGCGCAGCACATCCGGACGCGCCGACGAATGCGCGACGACGAAGTCCTTGCCGCCGGTCTCGCCGACCAGCCGCGGATAGGTGTGATAGCGGTCGATGTTGGTGCCCACCTCGCGCCACAGATGCTGGAACGTGCCCGTCGACCCGGTGAAGTGGATCCCGGCCAGACGCGGGTCCTCAAGGGCCACATCGGAAACCGCGATGCCGTCGCCGGTGAGCAGGTTGATCACACCTGGCGGCAGACCCGCGGCCTCCAGCAGCTGCATCGTCAAGTACGCGGCAAAGGTCTGCGTCGGTGAGGGCTTCCACACCACTGTGTTGCCCATCAGCGCAGGCGCGGTCGGCAGGTTGGCCGCTATCGCGGTGAAGTTGAACGGGGTGATCGCGTAGACGAAGCCCTCCAGCGGCCGATAGTCGGTGCGGTTCCACACGCCTCGGGTGCTGATCGGCTGCTGCGCCAGGATCTGCCGGGCAAACCCGACGTTGAACCGCCAGAAGTCGATCAGCTCGCACGCTGAGTCGATCTCGGCCTGGTAGGCGGTCTTGGACTGCCCCAGCATGGTGGCGGCGGCGATCTTCTCCCGCCACGGTCCGGCCATCAGGTCGGCGGCGCGCAGGAAGACGGCGGCTCGCTCATCGAACGGGGTGGCCTCCCAGTCGGCCTTGGCGGCGATCGCCGCCTCGATCGCGGCGGATGCGTCGGCGTGCTCGGCGTTGGTGAAGGTCCCCAGCCGCCCGGAGGGGTCAGTGTGCCGGTGCGGCTGCACCACGTCGACGCGTTCGCCACCGCCCATGCGGTGGATGCCGCCGATGACGTGTGGCAGGTCGATCGGGTCAGCGGAGAGCGAGCGGAGCGCTTCGTTCAGCCGGGTGCGGTCACCCGAACCAGGTGCATATTCGTGGATCGGCTCGTTGGCGGGGAGGGGAACCTCGGTGATGGCGTCCATGCAGCAAGAATGCCCGCTGTACGACACTCAAACC
>JAVRPX010000063.1:0-7307 GCA_032161985.1 Mycobacterium sp. | reverse complement strand
GACTTCACCAACATCTACTTCTACACGGTGCTCTACCACGCGCTGCGGGCGTCGAACCGGATCGCGATCGAACGGGGCGCACACTTCAAGGGCTTTGAGAAGTCGAAGTATGCGTCGGGGGAGTTCTTCGACAAGTACACCGAACAGCCCTGGGAACCGAAGACCGATAAGGTGCACCAGCTGTTCGCCGATGCGGACATTCGCATTCCGACGCAAGAGGATTGGGTAAGACTCAAGGAGTCGGTGCAGGCGCACGGCATCTACAACCAGAACCTGCAGGCGGTCCCGCCGACCGGCTCGATCAGCTACATCAACCACTCGACGTCGTCGATCCACCCGGTCGCGAGCAAGATCGAGATCCGCAAGGAAGGCAAGATCGGCCGGGTGTACTACCCGGCGCCATATCTGACCAACGACAACCTCGAGTACTACGAGGACGCCTACGAGATCGGCTACGAGAAGATCATCGATACGTACGCCGCGGCGACGCAGCACGTGGATCAGGGTCTGTCGTTAACGCTGTTCTTCAAGGACACCGCGACCACGCGGGAAGTCAACAAGGCGCAGATCTACGCGTGGCGCAAGGGAATCAAGACGCTGTACTACATCCGGCTACGCCAGATGGCGCTCGAGGGAACCGAGGTCGAGGGCTGCGTCAGCTGCATGCTGTAGGACCCGCACGCCGAGTGTGGACTCGATACACGCAGTTGCGGGCGGGGGTAAGCGTGCAATATGTCCACACTCGGCGTCAGGTGGCCTGCGTCAGCTGAGCGACGCCACGGGCAGGCTAGGCAGCCGCGTCAGCACAGGCCTTTTCGGGGGAACGCTGGGGCCGGGGTTGGCCTCCTCTAGCTTCGCCTCGTCGTCAATCAAGCACTCGCCGGAGCTCTCGTCGTAGTCGCCGCCGTAGAACACGCAGCAGACGCCGATGCCGTCGGTGTCTTGATGGTCTCCCGCACATTCCCAGAAGTCGTCGCCGGCGGGTGCTGCGTTCGCGTTCGCGGCGAGCCCGATGGCCAGGCCCGCGGTCATGGCCGCTGTCGCCAGAAGTCGTTTGATGTTCATGCAGCTAAGCCTGCGGTGAAACCGCGATCGCCAAAACGGGGTCGGCGCCCGTCGCATGCCGACGCGATTAGGGCCCTCACGTGCTATTTCGATAGGGGCTTAGGGGTTCTTGGGCGTAGGCGTGTCTGACAAGCGGCACGTGGGTACCCACCAATTTGTGAGCCCGATCACCTACTAGACGGAAGCCTCTGAAGTGACCGCGCCATTCTTCAGCCGCGAACGCATCGTCGCCCCACCGGGGTGGAGCCGCTGGCTGGTTCCCCTGCTGCGCTGGCGATACACCTGTCGATCGGCGCCGCTTACTCGTGGAGCGTGTTCAAGAAACCCCTGGAAGGCGCGCTGGACATCTCCGGCACACTCAGTGCTCTGCCGTTCACTGTCGGCATTGTCGTGCTCGGGCTTTCGGCGGCGGTCTTCGGAAAATGGGTGGACCGCAACGGCCCGCGGGTGGCGATGTTCGCGGCGATGTGCTGCTTCTGCGGCGGCTGGCTGATCGGCTCCGCCGGACTGGCGATGCGCCAGTACTGGCTGGTGCTGCTCGGTTACGGACTGCTGGGCGGAATCGGCTGGGGCATTGGGTACATCTCGCCGGTCTCGACCCTGATCAAGTGGTTCCCCGACAAGCCTGGCATGGCGACCGGCCTGGCGATCATGGGTTTCGGCGGTGGCGCGCTGATCGCATCGCCGTGGTCGACCGCGATGCTTGACGTGTTCGGCTCCGACTCGGCGGGCATCGCCAAGACCTTCCTGGTGCACGGGCTGGCCTACGCCGCATTCATGTCACTGGGCTGGATACTCGTGCGGGTGCCGAGGCCGGACTGGAAACCGCAAGGATGGACTCCGGAGACACCAACGGCGGGCTCAGTCGTCACCGGTGGCCAGGTATCGGCCACCAACGCGATCAAGACACCGCAGTTCTGGCTGTTGTGGGTTGTGTTGTGCTTCAACGTGACTGCGGGAATCGGCATCCTCGAGAAGGCGTCGCCGATCTATCAGGACTTTTTCCCGGATGCGGGGGCGGCAGCCGCCGCGGTGACCGCAGCAGCGGCGGGTTATGTCGCGATGCTCTCGCTGGCCAACATGCTGGGACGGATCGGCTGGTCCAGCCTGTCCGACAAGATCGGCCGCAAGAACGTCTACCGGATGTACCTCGGTGTTGGCGCGCTGCTGTACCTGACCATCACGCTGATGCAGAACTCGAACAAGATGGTGTTCCTGATCTGCACGCTGCTGATCTTGTCGTTCTACGGTGCCGGATTCGCGACGGTCCCTGCCTATCTGCGCGATCTGTTTGGCACGTATCAGGTCTGTGCGATCCACGGCCGGTTGCTCACCGCGTGGTCGGTCGCGGGCATCCTCGGGCCGATCATGGTCAACGCCATCGCAGACAGCCAGAAGGCGGCAGGCAAGTCCGGACCCGAGCTGTACACGATGTCGTTCTCAATCATGACCGGGCTGTTGGTCGTGGGACTGGTGTGCAACGAGCTATTGAAGCCTGTCGACGAGAAGTGGCACGAACCGACCGAATCCACTGAGCGCGCCAAAGAACTCGAGGAGAGCAGGCGATGACCGAGCAGACCGCCGACGTCGAATTCCGCGACTACCAGTCGACAGTGCCCAAGGTGTACATCGTCCTCGCTTGGCTGTGGGTCGCCATTCCCTTCGCCTATGGCGTCTTCGAGCTGACACTCAAGGTCAAGCAGCTGTTCTAGTGACTACTTGACGGTGTGCTGCGGGCCTTGGGCCTTCTTGTACAGCGCCTTCAGCATCCGGTCGCGGAACTGCGCGTTGTCGATCAGCTTGATGCCCGCATTGGCCAGCCGCGGCTGTCCCAATAACTTGTGGAAGTAGCGGCCGCGCCGGTACTCCTTGCCCCACGCGGCTTCCATCCGCTGCGCGTAGTTGGTGAAGTCGTCGGGCCCGCCGTTCTGCAGCGCCGCGATCGCGCACTCGCCGGCTGCCAGCCCCGACTCCAGCGCCTTGGAGATGCCTGCACCCGACGCTGGCTTGCCCGCGCCTAACGAGTCGCCCGTGAACAGCACACCCGGACGCCACGGCGGCCACGCGGTGAAGCCCATCGGCAGCCGCCACGCGCGCACGCTCTTGTTCTTCTTCAGCTCTTCGATGGGCGGCAGCTCCCACTCGGGCGGCAGTGTCCGCAGGAACTCGCCAAGGAACTGCGTGGCGTTGATCGACTGCCAGTTCTTGTAGCTGTTGACGTAGCCAAGACCGATGTTGAACCGCCCGCTGCCCATCGGGAACACCCACCCGTAGCCGGGCAGCTGATCACCTTCGAAAACCAGCTTCAAATAGATGTCGAGGCTGTCGGAGTCCGGGCGGTTGGCGTGCATCTCCGAGCGGATCGCAATCGCCGAGTAGCCGTTGTATTCCGAGTCGATCTTCAGCGCGCGCTTGATGGGGGAGTAGGCGCCGTCGGCGGCGATTACCCCGTCGCCGTACACCTTCTCGCCGCTCTTCACCGTCACGCCCACAACCCGGCCGTTCTCCACGATCGGCCCGGTTACCTCGGCGGACTGCCGGACCTCCGCACCGGCCGACTCGGCGTGCTTGAGCAGCAGCGTGTCGAGCTCGGTGCGGCTCACGGTGTGACCGTGGTCGGGCATGCCGGGGCGCTTCGGGAACGACAGTTCCCACTGGGTCGGGCTGAACACCGTCACCCGGTTGACGCGATGAAACTTCGCGACCTCCTCGGCCAGTCCCATCTTCTGCAGATAACTGGTGGCGCGGGCAGTCAGGCCGTCGCCGCACGGCTTGTCGCGCGGGAATTCGGCCTTGTCCAGGACCACAACCTTGGCGCCGGTCTGCGCCGCCTGCCACGCGGCGGCCGAACCCGAGGGTCCGCCGCCCGCGATGACCAGGTCGTATCGCTGCGTCATACGTCTCTCTCTTAATTGGCTGTCGCAGGAATAGTACCCACGCCGACGGGTCCCATCTCGGCGGCGAATTGCCCTAATACTTCGGTAATCATTCCGCTGCGGCACGGTCTGGGCAGGTCAGCGATGCGTGGGCGGTACAGTTATCGCGTGCGACGAATGTCCAGGTCACGGCCCAGCGGCGTGCCGGGTGTCAAGGTGGACGCCCGCAGCGAGCGCTGGCGCGAGCACCGCAAGAAGGTGCGGTCGGAGATCGTCGACGCCGCCTTCCGCGCGATCGACCGGCTCGGACCGGATTTGAGCCTGCGCGAGATTGCCGAAGAGGCAGGCACCGCGAAGCCAAAGATTTATCGACACTTCACCGATAAGTCGGATTTGTTCCAGGCGATCGGTGAGCGGTTGCGCGACGTGCTGTGGGCTGCGATCTTCCCGTCCATCAACCTGGCGTCCGATCCCGCTCGCGAGGTCATCCGCCGCAGCGTCGAGCAGTACGTCCGCCTGGTCGACGAACACCCCAACGTCTGCCGCTTCCTGATCCAGGGCCGCTTCGCCGAGCAGAGCGAGTCGACCATGCGTGCGCTCAACGAGGGTCGCGGGATCACGCTGGCGATGGCCGACATGTTCAACAACGAACTACGGGAGATGGAACTCGACGGCGCGGCCATCGAGCTCGCCGCGTTCACGACCTTCGGCTCTGCTGCAGCGGCCACCGACTGGTGGCTGGGGCCCGACGTTGACAGTCCGCGCCGGATGCCACCTGACGAGTTCGTCGCGCACATGACGACGATCATGATCGGCGCCATCAACGGCACGTGTGAGCTGTTGGGCATCAAGATCGACCCGGACCTGCCGCTTCATGAGGGTGTGCGCCGCCGCGAACACGTCGCCTGACAAGAGCTGAATGATTTGGGGCAGACGCCTCATGTGGTGAGACCGCGCTGCGCAGGACCATCGGCGCATGACAAAAAAACACACCCCACAAGACACCGTTGCGGCCATGCTGGCCAATCCGATGCTGCCCCCCGGCGACGACGAGCGGTTTGTCGGATTCGGAATCATGGGCCTGCCGTTTTCGAACGGCCACTACCTGGCGATGCGCCAATTCCCTGCAACGACTTTCGCGCCTCCGTACCTGTCGGTGTGGCATCGCGACCCGTCGTGCAACTGGACGTTCTACGCGACGACGCCCGGACAGCAGAGCTGCGCTCGCTACTTCGGCTCGGCCACTCCTAACGACGCGGTTCAGTGCGATATCGACGTCAGCTGGGTCAGCACGTCGTCGGTACTCATCGAGATCCCCGGACTGCTGCACTGGACCGTCGACCTGGAGGCGACGGCGGCCACCCGGCTGATGAGTGCGATCGGCGGCCGGCTGTCTGAGTCGGCCTGGATGGATCCGCGAATGCTGCGGCGGATGGACCGAGTGGCGAGCCGAACGCTGGGCGTCGGTGACGTCCGGCTTACCGGCCGCGCGCCCAACGGGCAGTGCTACACGATGGCCCCGAAGCAGTTGTGGGTCGTCGCCGATTCGCGCGCGGTGCTGCGCGGGCATGA
Organism: Mycobacterium sp.; assembly: GCA_032161985.1. GTDB lineage: Bacteria > Actinomycetota > Actinomycetes > Mycobacteriales > Mycobacteriaceae > Mycobacterium. The sequence goes on along the minus strand of JAVRPX010000063.1, from coordinate 1,794 downwards.
CCTCGGCCCTGGCGGCCCGCGCTCCGGCAAGCCCGCCTCGGCGATTTCCGGATGCCGCAGCGCGGAATCGGCATGGTTGGATCGGGTCACTTCGAGACGTTCGACCCTGACCGGCATCTGACCTCCAAACGCGCCGTTTCGTTCGCGTGATCAACGCCGTTGGCTCCGGCAGCTGAGACGGTTAATCTGGGAGTCGGAATTACCCGGTACCGGCGTTCCCAGGAAGGACCCGATCGATGACGGTTGCCCCCGAGCAGGCCGAGAGCAGCACCCAGCAGCCCGTGCACACCCGCGCGCTGATCATCGGAACGGGCTTCTCCGGTCTGGGCATGGCCATCGAGTTGCAGCGGCGCGGTGTCGAGTACCTGATCCTGGAGAAAGCCGACGAGATCGGCGGCACCTGGCGCGACAACACCTATCCCGGATGCGCGTGCGACATCCCGTCACACATGTACTCGTTCTCGTTTGAGCCGAAGCCGGACTGGGCGCATATGTGGTCGTTCCAGCCGGAGATCTTCGACTATCTCAAGGGCGTGACCGACAAGTACGGCCTGCGCCGCTACATCCGGTTCAACTCGCATGTCGACCGCGCGCACTGGGACGACGACGAGCTGCGTTGGCATGTGTTCACCAAGGACGGCCGCGAGTTCGTCGCCCAGTTCGTGGTCTCCGGCGTCGGCGGCCTGCACATCCCGTTGATCCCCGAGTTCGACGGGCTCGACGAATACCGGGATGCTGGAGGCGCCGCATTCCATTCCGCGCAGTGGGACCACACCGTCGACCTGACCGGAAAGCGCGTCGCGGTGATCGGCACGGGTGCCAGCGCGATCCAGATCGTGCCCGAGGTCGTCAAGGACGTCGGGGCGCTGCAGCTGTATCAGCGGACCCCGGCCTGGGTGATGCCGCGGCCCAACAATCCCATCCCGGTGTGGATGCGCACCACGTTCAGCAATGTTCCCGGCACGCGCGCGTCGATGCGCGCGGGCATCTACTGGATTCACGAGGCCGTTGGGTTCGCGATGACGCGGCAGCCGAGGCTACTGAAACTCGGTGAGCTGATGGGCAAGTGGAACATCCGCCGCTCGGTCAAGGATCGGGAACTGCGCCGCAAGCTCGTTCCGAACTACCGCGCCGGCTGCAAGCGGATCCTCAACTCTGACACCTACTACCAGGGCATCGCCAATCCCAAGACGGAGGTCGTGACCGACGGCATTGCTCGGTTCACCCCGCGCGGCATCGTCACGGCAGACGGAACCGAGCGCGAGGTCGACGTCGTCGTCTTCGCCACCGGCTTCCACGTCACCGACTCCTACACCTATGTCGACATCAAGGGCCCCGGCGGCGAGGACCTGGTGGACCGGTGGACCCGTGAGGGAGTCTCCGCCCATCGCGGCATCACCATCGCCGACATGCCGAACCTGTTCTTCCTGCTCGGTCCGAACACCGCTCTGGGACACAACTCGGTGGTGTTCATGATCGAGTCGCAGATCCGGTATGCGGCGCAGGCGATCGCCGCGGCCGACCGGGCCGGGGCGCAGGGACTGGCGCCGACGCGCGAGGCTCAGCAGCGCTACAACGACGAGTTGCAGGCCGAGCTCGCGGGCACGGTGTGGAGCACCGGAGGTTGCCGGAGCTGGTACATGGACGAGCACGGGGTGAACCGGACACTGTGGAGCGGGATGACGTGGCAGTACTGGCTGGCCACCCGCAAGTTCAGGGCGTCGGAGTACAAATTCTTCGGCGCCGGGCGCGACACGCCAACACAAGATGTCGCGGTTCCAAACGTTGTCGCAC
>JAVRPX010000062.1:0-4274 GCA_032161985.1 Mycobacterium sp. | reverse complement strand
CGCCAGCGACGACTTGCCCGACCCGGACAGACCGGTGAAAACGATCAGCGCATCGCGTGGCAACTCGAGGTCGATACTGCGCAGGTTGTGCTCGCGCGCACCCTTGATTATCAGGCGGTCAGCCACGCCCGTCCTCTTTCAATGAAGAAGTCCTCCCGAAGACATAGTTCATGACCATGCTATGTGCCACCTACGACAAGCCCCAGCCAAGCCCGATACCGTGAGCGATATGACAGACGTCGACGACAACTACACCGGCCATGTGGAGCCCCAGACGGCGGCTCGTCGCAACCTTCCTGGGGCGTCGATCGTCAAGGTATCGGTGGGCCCAATGGACAACAACGCCTACCTGGTGACGTGTTCCCAGACGGGCGAGACGCTACTCATCGACGCCGCCAACGACGCGGAGATCCTCGTCGAGCTGATCGAACGGTTCGCCCCGAAGCTTTCGCTGATCGTGACCAGCCACCAGCATCAGGACCATTGGCTGGCGCTGGCCGACGTGGCCAAGGCCACCGGGGTTCCGACCGCCGCACACCAACTGGACGCCGAGCCGCTGCCGGTCAAGCCGGACCGCGTGCTGGCCAACGGCGACACCATCAAGATCGGCGAGCTGTCGTTCGACGTCATCCACCTGCAGGGGCACACCCCCGGATCCGTCGCGCTGGCGCTGGACGGAGCGGACGACGCGACCCACCTGTTCACCGGCGACTGCCTGTTTCCCGGCGGTGTGGGCAAGACGTGGAAGGAAGGCGACTTCGAGCAGTTGCTGGATCACGTGTCCAGCCGGGTGTTCAACGTCTACGGGGATTCGACGGTCGTCTACCCCGGCCATGGCGACGACACCACGCTCGGGGTGGAACGCCCACATCTTGATGAGTGGCGCGAACGAGGCTGGTGACCTCACTCCCGCTGCTGCGCCCGAACTTTCAGGTCCTCAATGGCGGACGTGTAGTAGCGGTACAGGCTGCGTGTGCGGGGGTCATCCTTCACCAACGCCGCGACGGGGAGACGCGGCCTCGCTTGCCGCCTTGTCGTACGCTGCCCTCTCCTCGTCGCTGCAAGTGTCGTCAGGGCGCTTTGGGTAGATCAGCACCCTATAGGGCGCGATGTCGAATGGGATGCAGTCACGGTAGTCATCGCGCACGACCGTGATGGCCTTGCGCGCCGTGGTGTGGGCGATGCCGAGCTCATAGAAAACGTTCGCTGTGGCACCCGAAACATCGGCGATCACCACCGGCGACTCGAAGATGCGCTCGAACATCATCCCGTGAATGTGACCAAGCGCCTCTTGGTCCGCACGTACGGCCCCAAGGCCGGCCGCACGCATGCCCGGTGCGATTACATCGTCATAGCCGGCCCTGAACTCCGGCGCGGACGGCATGATGACGAAAGCGGACTTAGGTCCTCGCGGAAGCATCTCTGAGTTGCCTTCCAAAGTTTGCGGCCGTCGCGAGGTCATACTTGCACGCTAGGCAGATTGCGACGCGTAGATTGCCTGAGGTGGATTCGCTGGGCGTGTGGCACAAACGCGGCTGAAGGGAGAACAAGGCGATGAACAGAGAGCAGTTCTCAAAGGCCAAGAGTGGCACCGGCTTCATCGCCGCACTCGACCAGAGCGGTGGCAGCACCCCGAAGGCGCTGAAGCTGTACGGCATCGAGGAGAACGCCTACAGCAACGACGCCGAAATGTTCGACCTGGTGCACGAGATGCGCACTCGCATCATCACCAGCCCGGCCTTCGACGGCGACCGCATCATGGGCGCAATCCTCTTCGAGATGACGATGGACCGTCAGATCGAGGGCCGTCCCAGCGCAGACTACCTGTGGAACGTCAAGCGGATCGTGCCGTTCCTCAAGATCGACAAGGGCCTGGCCGAGGAGAAGGACGGCGTCCAGACGATGAAACCGATGCCCGACCTGGACGATCTGCTGGACCGCGCGGTGGGCAACGGCGTCTTCGGGACCAAGGAACGGTCCGTCATCAAGCTGCCCGGCGCTGGTCTTGGCGCGGTCGTGGCGCAGCAGTTCGAGGTCGCTCAGCAGGTCCTCGCGAAGGGCCTAGTGCCGATCATCGAGCCGGAGGTCGACATCCACAGCCCGCAGAAGGCGGACGCCGAAGACCAGCTCAAGGCGGCGCTGTTGGACGGTGTCAACGGCCTCGCCGACGACCAGGCTGTCATGCTGAAGCTGACGCTGCCGGACACCGACAACCTGTACAGCGATCTGGTCAGCCACCCCAAGGTGGTTCGCGTGGTGGCGCTGTCGGGTGGCTACAGCCGCGATGAAGCCTGCGAGAAGCTCGCGCGCAACAACGGAGTGATCGCGAGCTTCTCGCGGGCGCTGACCGAGGGGCTCACCGCGCAGCAGAGCGATCAGGAGTTCAACGTGACACTGGATGCGGCGATCGCGGAGATCGCCAAGGCCTCAAGTACCTGAGGCGCCTCAGGGCGTCGTGTGCACGATCAGCACGTCGGTCTTGGACCGGCGTGCGACATTCGCGGGCACCGACCCGAGCAGCCGCCCGGCGATGGTGCTCAGCCCGACGTTGCCCACCACGAGCAGATCGGCGTTGACCTCTTCGGCGAGATCGACGAGCGCGTCAACCGGCGCACCGACAATCGGCTTCTCCTCGACGTTTTTCGCTCCCGCCGCGGTTGCGCGATCGCGGGCCTCGCGCAGGATCGCGTAGATCGGCGCGTTGCCCGCCATCTTGTAGCCCTCGTCCTTGAGTACGTCGGCAGCACGTTGATCTTCGCTCTGGGGGAAATACGCCGTCGCCACGACGACCTTCGCGTCGGACCCGGCGGCGATCTGGCCGGCCTTGTCCACCGCGCGCAGCGACGAATCCGATCCGTCCGTGCCGACCACGATGGTCGTGTAGCCGCTCATCCATGCCCTCCCAGTATCAGTTGCAACGCCACCCGAGACAGTAACCCGTTGCCTGTTGACCAGGGGCGCGTTTCTCGACACCCGATCGTAAAGGCCAGGTACCCCGAAAGCGCACCTAGAGTGACCGAAACGACGCCACAGCCCATTCGGCCGTCCGCGTCGCAGCGGCACCGCCCGCGTGATCCAGATCAACAGCGGCACAGCGAAAATCCACTGGCCGCTGGCGTCGGTGCGAACGTGCCAGGGTCGCAAGGGAAGTCGTCATATGCCTCTACGGCGGCGTCAAAATCGGCGATCAATACCGGGTTTCACCGAGCGCGGCAAGTTTTGCCGGGTTACCGTTTTGCCGTCGTTGGAAGGGGTAAAGGCCGGCCAGGTGGATCTCACAACCAGACCGCCGCGCCTTGCGCGCGTCCAAGAGCGAGAGCGGGTTCGGGCCGGACGGTTCGAGCCCGCGATCGTTGCAGTGTTCGCCGCCGTGGTCAGCGCGGCGGGCGCCGCCCGGCCTTCGCTGTGGTTCGACGAGGCGGCGACGATCTCGGCGTCGACACGATCTGTACCCGAACTCTGGCGGTTGCTCCACAACATCGATGCGGTGCACGGCTTGTACTACCTCGCCATGCACGGCTGGTTCGCGATCTTCCCCGCGACAGAATTCTGGTCGCGGCTGTCCAGCTGTCTGGCGATCGGAATCGCCGCGGCGGGCGTTGTCGTTGTGGGCAAACAGTTTTCGACGCGCACCGTTGCAGTCTGTGCCGGCATCGTTTTCGCGATCCTGCCGCGCATCACGTGGGCCGGAATCGAGGCCAGGTCCTACGCGCTGACGGCGGCGGCGGCGGTCTGGCTGACCGTGCTGGTGGTCACGGCTGCCCGGCGCAACGCGGCAGCACTGTGGCCGCTGTACGGGTTAGCCCTCGTGGTGTCGACGCTGCTCAACGTGTTCGTGGTGCTGATGGTGTTGGTCCATGCGGTCGTGGTGTCGGTGGTGGCGCGCAACCGGTCGGCGGTGGGATGGTGGGCCGCCATCTCGACAGTGGCATTGCTGGTTGTGGTGCCATTCGTGGCAATCTGCCGCACCCAAATCGCGCAGGTCAGATGGATTTCGCCAGTTCATCTGGGCACGGTGGTCGACATCGCGCAGGAGCAGTACTTCGACCACAGTGTCCCGTTCGCACTTCTGGCAGGCCTGGTCCTGGCAGCCCCGTTGGTGTTGCGGCGGCGGTGGGAAACCAGAAACCGGCAACTCGCAGTCATCGCGCTGGCGTGGATCGCGCTTCCGACCGCCGTGCTGCTGCTGTACTCGGTGACGCTGCAACCGATCTACTACCCGCGCTACCTCTGCTACACCTCGCCCGCAATGGCCCTGCTGCTGGCGGTCCGCA
>JAVRPX010000061.1:0-18591 GCA_032161985.1 Mycobacterium sp. | reverse complement strand
ACAAGCGAGCCGCCTGGTGTTGGCCGCATCGGCCAGCCGTTCGTCGACTCGCTTCGCTCGCAGTCGGGCGGACGCTCCGTTGGGGTGTACGCGGTCGACTACCCGGCCACCAGAGATTTCGACAACAGCACGCCAGCGGGTGCCAATGATGCGAGCAGCCATATCCAATCGATGGCGGCGAACTGCCCGAACACCCGCATGGTGCTCGGCGGATACTCCCAGGGCGCAGCGGTGATTGATCTATCCACGACGGCAATGCCGCCCCAGGTCGCTGATCACGTCGCTGCCGCTGCGCTGTTCGGCGGACCCAGGAGTGCCTTCGCCGACACACTCTCCCCCGGCCCGCTGCCCACGACCGACCCTCTCTACGCACCCAAGACCATTGACCTCTGTGTGCCCAACGATCCCATTTGTTCCAACGGCGTGGACATGCGTGCACACGGTGCGTATGTCCAGGCGGGGATGGTCAACGAGGCCGCGGCGTTTGCCGCGAGTCGGCTTTAGCCTCAGAGCGACTCGATGAACCGGCTCGCGGTGGGCAGATCGACGTTGGCCTCGTCCCGGTAGGCCTTGATGGCGCCCATCTTGTCGCCAGAGGCGAGCAGCTGCTGCACGTGCGCCGACACCTGGGATCGGGCGAGGGTCGGCAGATCAGGCATCGGCACCCCCGTCTTTTCGTAGAGGTGTTGGACGAGCTGCTCGAGCACGCCCAGCCGTTCGTAAACGTCGTTGGATGTCATCGGGTCAGTGTGTCACTACGGTTTGCGGGCCCCAATGAGTTCTACGAAGCCTCATGGCGTCGGCGGGTGGCGCCCCAGAGCCCGACGCCGATGCCGACGACCGCGCCGCCGAGGCCGATGATCCTCTGCGAGCGCTTCATCTCGCGGTGGACGCTCATCCCGCCGAGCAGGTCGGCCGCGTCGGCCCCACCGGACGCGAGGAACCAACCGCGAGTGTCTTGGCCCCGCAGCGCCGCCGTCACGAGCAGCCCGCCGATCAGAGCGTCGCGGTAACCCATCGAGCGCAGCAGCAGTCGCGTCGTCGACGCAGGCTCGTCCGGATCGCCCCAAAACCGGTTAGCGCGAAGGGGGTCAATGAGGAACGAGATGCCCGAAGCGAGGCGGATGCTGCCCGCGGCGAGCGCGGCACGGTCGATCGACATGGCTGGCAGCCTAGAACCTCAGCGCGCCCCGGATGCGGAGTTGCGGCCGTCGGCTGCTTGCGTTCAACGTGCGCCCCGAGTCGCGGTGTGAAAACATTGGCCCGTGAGGCGACGCCACATCGTTCGATTGGTCGGTGCTGCGGCAGCGGCGACGTCGGCGATGCAGATCGCACCGATGGCGCCCGCAGGCGCGGAGGCCTGCCCCGACGCCGAGGTGGTATTTGCCCGCGGCACCACCGAGCTGCCTGGTGTTGGCCCGACGGGAGAGGCGTTCGTGGACTCGCTGCGTTCGCGAGTCGGCGCGAAGTCGCTCCGGGTGTATGCGGTCGACTACCCTGCCACCACCGAATTCCCCACCGCTGTCGAGGGAATTTCGGACGCGCGCAACCATGTCCTTGCCACCGCGGCGAGCTGTCCTCAGACCAAGATGGTGCTCGGCGGAGTCTCCCAAGGGGCGGCGGTGACGGGTTTCGTCACGGCGAACACGGTGCCGGATGGCGTTTCTGCCTTGGATGTGCCTGCGCCGATGCCGCCCGACGTGGCCAACCACGTCGCAGCGGTGGCCCTCTTCGGAAAACCGTCGCCACGCTTCATGCATGCGATCAATGACCCGCCGGTCACAGTCGGGCAGCAGTATCTGGCGAAGACCATCGACCTGTGTGTAGACAACGACCTCGTTTGCGATCCTGCAGGTAGGAGCTTCTCCGCGCACAACGAGTACGTCGACAGCGGGATGGTTGACCAGGGAGCAGCGTTTGTCGCGAATCAACTCCAGGCGAGTTGGGCGGCGGATGTGCCGGCGTCGCCGCCCGCTGCGGGCGCGACTCCGTCGCCGCTCACGGCGTCGGCGCCTCTGACAGCTCCCGCGCCTGCAGCCCCAGTTACACCACCGGCACCCAGTGCGGGACCGTCGCCGCATTTGCCGTCCGCGCCTTTGACGCCTCCGGGACCGATCACTCCAATTGCGCCGCCGCCGCCAGTCGGGCCTCTCGCCTGATTTCTCGACATACCCACCCGCGCACGGTATTTCGTGTCAACGCGTGCGGTGTGGCACGCCGTAGGTGACCGCGAGGCTCACCCGTGCCGCCGCCAACGCAGCCAGAAAGCATCCGAGTGACGTCCACCCGGCGTAACCACTCAACCCGATCTTGGCCATCAGCAGGAGCGCGACGCCTGCGACGCACACCAGCGCGCCGGCAGCGGTCGACCTGGCTCCGGTGGCGCGGACCGACGTGTCCCACCATGGCAGCGGGCGATGCTCGAGTGGTGCGAGCAGTCGAAACGCGATCGCCATGACGACGGCGAACACGAGCGCCCGTAGCGCGAGAACGCCCCAAAATCCCGGTGCATCAACGTCGTACGCGTCGAGACCGAGGGGGTGCAGGGAGAAGGTGGCGACGGCGATCGCGGGGATGTGCCAAAGGTAGAGAGTCATCGCTCCACCGTTGCCCACTGCGACGGCGTGCCAGACCCGCGGCCGTGCGGCCCACCGCCGGATGGCGCCCGCGGCAGCAACGAACACGCACGACATCCACGTGCAGTGCAGCGCGAGCAACAGCGTGGGCGGCGACACGTTGGACATCCGCTCGGTGCCGGTCACGACCAACGAGACGTCGTACGGACCGGCCATGGCCAGCGCGATCTGCGCGGCGAGCGCGGATGCGGCGACGGCGAGCGCCGCGCGCGGACGAATCAGTCGGCGCGCGTAGGCGACGCCGATTACGACGGGGATCAGCCAGGCGATCAAGAAGTTGGGGAGGCCAGCGGTCGGCGTACCGACGGCAATCCGAATTCCGTCGAACAGCGCGGCGGCCGCGAGGAGGGACGCGACCACCATTGCGACCGCACGCCCCGTGCGGAGGCAGGTCATCGCCGGGACGAAGGCGAGCACGACGAGGTACACACCGAGGAACCACAGGATTGCGACGCACTCGCGTCCGAGTCCCGCCGCGGACTCCGCTCCGAGGGCCATGCGCGCCATGAGGAGACCGATCGTCCACGCTGCCAGGTACCAGAACACGGGTCGGCACAGTCGCTGCGCCCGGGTGAACAGCCATGTCCCCCACGGTGTGCCGGAGTGCCAGCCGTATGCCCCGGCGGCTCCGCCTGCGAGGAAGAACAGCGGCATGACCTGGACGACCCACGTAATCGGGGCGATCGCCGGCAGTTGGCCGAGCAGGTTCCCGATCCGCAGACCGCTGGTGTCGATCGTGGCGAGCAACAGCGCGCAGTGCCCGAACATGACGACCACCAGTGCGGCGAGCCGGGCGACGTCAACCGCTCGATCGCGGCCCGCCGGAGTGTCGGCGGCGAGCTTGTCCGCATCGGGCATGGGCTTGGTTAGCATGCGTTCAGGATGCCGGAGCCGCGGGCCACCTCGGATGAGTAGTAGTACGCGCTTCGTGCGCCAACCTTCCGTGGATAACTGAGAGACATCCAAAGATTGCCACACCGCGTCGGATACGAAAGTAAGGTGCTGTTCGTGGGCAAAGGGCTGTTAGCCGATGGCCGGGGCCGCTGGTTGGCGGTCGCAGCGACGGTCGTCGTCTCTGGCGCCATGCTCTACGCCCAAAGCACAGAGGCTCCGCGCCGCGGGGAGATCCCGACAGCAACCCCGACTGCCCAGGGAGCTGCGCCGACGGGCACACCGTTCACCGCCAGCCCCGCGCAGGCGGACCTGTTGGCGGCAAGCGCGCCTGTCGCTGCCCCGAACTTCCAGTTCGCGTTACCTGCTGGCGTCGCGCCGGAGAACGGGTTGCAGGTCCACACCATCCGGACGGCCCGTGCCATCAGCGTGATGTTTCCCGAGATCACTACCATCGGCGGGTACCGCCAGGACGCCTTGAAGTGGCATCCCAACGGATTGGCGATCGACGTGATGATCCCGAACTATCACTCCGACGAGGGGATCGAGCTCGGCAACCAAATCGCCGGATTGGCATTGGCGAATGCGAAACGATGGGGAGTGATCCATGTGATCTGGCGGCAGGGCTTCTACCCAGGCATCGGCGCGCCGAGTTGGACTGCGGATTACGGCAACGAAACGGCCAATCACTTCGACCATGTTCATATCGCCACCGACGGTGGCGGATACCCGACCGGGAACGAGACCTACTACATCTGATTGCCCGGGATTCACGAGCCGTTCACTGGCCGTTGGTTTTTCGAATGGCTACCGTCGCCACGGTATGTCAGCATTGCGCGGTGAGAGGCCGCAACATCGCTGTTTTGGTTGGCGTCGTGGCAGCGACAGGTTCGGCTCCGCTGAGCGCACCCGTTCCGACTGCGTCCGCACAGCCCTGCCCCGACGTCGAGGTGGTATTCGCGCGCGGCACCACTGAAGACCCCGGTGTTGGTCCGACAGGACAGGCATTCGTGGACTCGCTGCGCTCGCGGATCGGCACACGGTCCATGGGCGTCTATCCAGTCGACTACCCAGCCACCACCGACTTCCCCACCGCCATTTCCGGAGTTCGGGACGCGAGCGCCCATGTCGAGACGACGGCGAGGAATTGCCTTAACACCAACATGGTGCTCGGCGGATTTTCCCAAGGCGCCGCCGTCGCGGGGTTCGTCACCGCGGATGTCATACCGGATGGAGCGCCCGACGGCGCACCGAACCCGATGCCGCCCGACATCGCAGACCATGTCGCCGCGGTCGCCCTGTTCGGAACGCCCAACGACCGCTTCATGCGTGCGATCGGTCAACCCGACGTCACGGTCGGTCCGATGTACGCGGCCAAGACCATCGACCTATGCGTTCCCGACGATTTCGTGTGCTCGCAGGGACGGGACTTCAACGCTCACACGCAGTATGCGGACTCGGGAATGATCGACCAGGCAGCGGACTACGCCGCCACTCGCATCGCCGCAAGACCCGCTCCTGCCGCGCCGCCGCCTCCCCCCGCGGCACCGCGGCAATCACCTGCGCCTGCTGCGCCACGGCAATCGCCTGTCCCTGCCGCACCTCCGGCGGCGCCTGCTCCTGTCGCACCGCCGCCGCCTCCTCCCGCACCGCCGGATTCGCCCGCGCCACCGTCGTACGATCCACTGCGACCGCTCCCCCCGGGCACGCTGTTGTTGTGTAAGACCACATGTCAGGTGATCGAACGCAGTTGACGGCACGCTGACCGTCGGCGGCTTTACCCTCCGCATCGATCGCGATCAGCAACCAGGACATCCACAGGAAACTCGGTTACTGCAATGGGATTGAGCCGACGATAATGTACCGATGGCTGTGCCTCCGTCCGGCGCTCCCGCGACCGCCCGGCCCGTCGGCGCGAACTCCGTGCCGCGCCGCGTCGCGATCCTCGTCTACGACGGTGTGACCCTGTTGGACGTCGCGGGTCCGGCGGAAGTGTTCAAGGAGGCGAACCGGTTCGGTGCCGATTACCGGATCGTGTTGCTGTCGCCGACGGGTGAGGACGTCACGTCGAACCTCGGGTTCGGGGTCACCGTCGATGGCGCCGTTTCTTCTGAGCGCGCACCGGACACGTATCTGGTGGCCGGCTCCGACCGCTGAACTGGATTTCGATTCCATCCTCCAGCGGGATCCTCTCGACATCGCTCTCCCGCACCGTGATCGCCCCGTTCGTCAGCGGTGCGGCTCAGTCGGTGACCAACAGCAGCGTGCTGTCAGAGCGATCGTCGACTGTGGCGCGGACCATGAAGTACCCCGACTCCAGCGCGTCGCCGTCATCGCTGTCCACCTCCCAAGTGACAGTGCGTTGACCGCCGGATGGGTTGGTTTCGCGGACCAGCTCGCGCACATGCGCACCGAAGCGGTCCCACACCTCGACGCACAACTCGGTGGCTCCGTCGGGGACGGTAAGCCCGATACGCGCCGGCCGCGTGGTCGTCACCAGTCCGGGGGAGCTGAACAGCGAGGGCGCAGGCGCGACCGCGGCAACGGGTGGTGTCGCGTCCTCGGTGCTGTACTTATAGACAGTGTTGCCGGATGCGTAGCCGACGGTGGACGGGGCGTTGAGGAATCGGAAGCGGTTGAGGAACTCGCCGGTGGCCTGTTCGCCCCAGTCGATGCCGGCCCAGCTTGCACCGCCGTCGCGGGTTTCGCTGCTCAGCCCGTTCGAGTTCGGCAGCGGCGTTGTGCCCCATCCGCCGACCCAGCCGCGGTTCTCGTCGACGAAGCCGAGTCCCTCGAGGTTGGCGTTGCCGTCAATCGGCAGCCGCGTCCAGGTCTGGCCGCCATCGGTGGTCTTGAGAATCGCTGCCTCACAGAAGTTCTCGAGCGAGACGAAGCCCACCTGTTCGCTGAGAAAGAAGATCTTCCACCCCCACTCGCCGAACGGAAACTGCGACTCCATTCCCGCCAGGAGGTTGGTCCAGGTTTGACCGCCATCCTCGGTGCGCAGGACAACCGGCTTAATCTTGGCGCGGGCCGCGTTCTTGGCGCACTTCCAGCCGGACGGTGTGCCGGGCTGTACCTTCCCGCCGACGACCCAGCCCGTGTCAGGCCCGGTGAAGTAGGTGTCGATGAGGATGGAGGCATGTTCGGTCATATCGCGTGCCTGCCAAGTCTGGCCGCCGTCAACAGTTTTCATGATCCTGGGCGTGTCGGCCGGTTCATTGGTTCCCGAGGCGTACACGACCGATTCGTTGACCACCGAGATGCCGCACACCTTCACCGGTGCGTCAGCTGGGAGATTAGCAACGGCGGTCCAGGTGACCCCTCCGTCGCTGGTTTCGAACAGTTTGATCTCACCTGCTGTGGTGCCGACCCATCCCCTGCTCTCGGTGGCGAAGCCCACGCTGCGCAGCCACAGCCGCGAGGCGGTTGTGGGGACCTGGAACTGGATCTCCCAGTCTTGTCCTCCGTCGGTGGTCCGTAAGATCTGGCCGTTGCTGTTGACCGCCCATCCGAGTTCGGGGGTCAGGAACCAGATGTCGTCGTAGCGTGTGGCGCCAGGCGCGCTCGTCGGCCGCCAGGCGAATTGTTCGGCCGCCGGCTCGTCATCCTCCGGGCATCCGTCGTCGATCCAGCTCTGGATGAACCCGATGTTGTTGTCGGACACCGGGTCCAGACCGACCGGCATGCGGGGGAAGCGGGCATCCGGCGGCGGGTCGTCGAGGTCCTCGCCGAACGGTGCCTCGCCTTTGAGCGATCTGACCAGGTTGGAGCCCGCGCCGTCACCCACGACGAGCAGCTGGTGGGTGTTGAACACCTTGAAAGCCACGAACTCATCGCGGGTCATTCCGCGCCAGAACGGTCCATGTGCGGCGAAGCTGGCCTCGGGTCCGCCGACCGACTGGTCGAGAATTTGAATGACACGTTCGAACCGATTCATACGCCCGCTCCTATACGTCGACCCGATTGCACCTCACCCGCGGCCGCGCAATGGTGTCTTGAGTGCCGAGATCGGAGGCGTGAAGAAGTACCCGCCGCCCGTCGGCCGTACCCACTCGCGCGGTAGCGGAAAGTCGACGAGCTTGCCGTCGGATCCGCGCACCTGCACCGTCCTCGCGCGGTCGCCGCGCGAGTCACGCTGTCCGATGATGGGATCGTGGCCGCCGAGGTTCGGTTGCACGGCCGAATTGGCCCAGCGCCGCGTCACAAATTCGAACTGAGCCTCGATCGAGCTCATGTACGCGGCGAACATCAAACCACGCTCGGCCTTTATCAGCTTCTGCGACGGTTTGGTCACCCCGGCGATCGGCTTGCCATACGGGATGCCGCGCCGCAGCATCAGACGCATCAGCGTGTCGGCCGGTGTGCCGAAGTCGGTTCCGCTGTCGCGCGGATTGACCTTGCGAATGTGCGCCGCGTGCGGACATATGTTGGCGAAGACATCGCCCGCGGCCAACTCGAACTGGTCGCCGGCGTAGCCGTCGATGGGCTTCAGGACCGAGGCGCGGGTGTCGTCGTTGTACAGAAAGTGGTTGTTGGCGAACTCATCACCTGCCAGCGCCGGATCCGTCTTCTCGCGCGCGCGCATCAGCGGTGCACCGTTGGGCCAGCGACCGACCAACAGCGAGGCGAAGTGCACCGGCGTGATGCCGAGTCGGCCGCCGGTGTCGGCGGCGAACTGCCAGAAGGCCAACACATCCTGGTTCAGCCGCCGACACACCAGGTAGGACCCGCGACGCGCCCAGGCGGGGAAATTCGCAGCAGGCTCTGCCGGTTGCAAGGGGTCCTGGGGGTCCTGGCGAGGCTCTCCGAGCAGGAACGCCCCGGGCCACACCAGCGGCTGACCCGGCTTTGCGAACAGCTTCGCATGCGGACTGCTGGTGTCCAGGTAGCGCGGCGTGATCTCGTCATTGAGTCGGGTCGAGAGCCTGCCGCGAACGCCAGGTTGGGAAATCCCGTCCTTGAAACCGAAGTGCTCGTGGCCGGTGAGTTCGTCGGGCAGTGTTGCGCCATGTTGACTGAATACCACTGAAAGACCGTTTGATTCGGCGTCGTTACGCACCTTCTCAACAGCTGCGCTTAGATCATCGTCTCGATCCGCAGCGACGATGACCAATGCGTCGGCCTCGTTGTCCGGACCGCCGACCACCCACGTACTGCGATGGCCGGGCACCGCTGTATCGCTGGGGTCACCCAGGTAGGTCGATCGCGCCGACAAGCCCTGGCGGTAGCTCTGCTCGCCGAACAGGTCGGCCTGCTCGGTCCCCACCAGCGCGGCGATCCCGCGGTAGGAGAACGCGACCGCGTGCCAGGTCGAGGTCATATCCGGCGCCTGGGTGCCCTCCATCAGCCGGCGGGCACGGAACTCGCGGCGAAAACCCAACACGTCACGCATGCTTGCCACCTGGGGCGCCACAGCGGCGAGCCATCGGCGCGCACCGGTGCGCTCACCGAACCGCAGGAAGATGAACTGCTGAAAGTCCTTGTTGAAACCGGGGAAGATGTGGCCCTGTATGTCGCCGGCGGCCCGGCGGTCGTAGATGGGTTCCGTGGGCCCGTCAGGGGCCGCGGCCGCCGCGGCGGGCGGTTTGCGGCCCGGCTGGGCCGGCAATTGGACCCCGCTGAGAAGCAGTGTTTGGGTATCGGCCAGCGCCGCGAGCGCCTTCTCCGCGCTCGTGCTCATTGCTCCACCCCCACGACGATGTGAGCCGCCATGACAATGTGTTCGGCGATCTGCCCGCCCGTGGTGATCGGCCGGCCCCCGATCCGGATGTCGCCGACAAGAAATTCCTCCGCCTCGGGAACCTCATAGCGAAGCCGCAGCGCGGCACCCTCCTCACCGCGTTCGACCGTCCAGTAGTCGTCCACCGGTGTGCCGTCGGGTTTCTCGAAACCGGTGTCGTCCCAATCGATCATGTACAAGCCGGGGGCATCGATGGTCGCAACCGACTGCCCGGTCCGGGTGATTGCCCAGCTGTCCCAGTTCATCCGCGCGTCGGCAGCGGTCTGCCGGAAGTACGGCAAGGGGTCGTAGCCGTCCAGTACCTCGGCGTCGGCTGCTGCGTCTTCGGGAAGGCTTGGCGTCTCCTGCTGGACACCGAGCAGATCCCCCATCGAGTTGATGCGCATGATGTAGTGCACGATTCCCTGCGTGGTATTCCACTTGTTGTCGGGTCGATACGCTCCGGCGGAGAACAGGTCGGCGCGTTTCACAGCCGACGTATCGAGCACGCGCTTATAGAGCGGAAGTAGCTGATCGGGCTCGGCTTGGGCCAATGTCCTGTAGTACTCCGGGGTTTCGCAGCTGAAGTCAACGCGTGAGATCTTGTCGCCGGTGCGCGAGACGAACCACTCCAAGTATTCCGGCTGGTTCTGGCGATCGCGGTCGCCTTCCTCGAAGGCCCGAGCGCGGTCGTCACGATGCGTCACGAGCAGTGGGCGCGGGAATCCGGTCCACGTGAAAGTTCGGCGCTCCCCTACGTCGAGGGCGACGTGTGATGGATCCACGGAGTTTCCTTGACCACTCAGGTTCACGCGGTCTTGGATCAGGTCGTCGATGACCGGCTGCCACGCGTCGAAGAACGGCGAGTCCTCCGTAATATCGCGCAATCGTGCAGGCGCATCGAAGCGTTGCAAGTCACCCATGGCCGATTCCCCCTCGGGCCGTGAATAGTGATTGTGCAAGCCTGACAGAACCTCCCGGCATTCAGGCGGGATTGAGCAAGCGACATGTTAAAGCCTCAGTGCGTCGGATCGACGTCTGCGACGCCGCGACCAGCTGGCCTGGTCAACATCATTGCTATCTTCGCTCAAGGGGTCGCGTTGTGCACGTGACGAATTCGATCGTCACACGATGACGATTTGCTCGTAGCGACCTTCATGGAGGTTGGCGCCGCAGCGGGGCACGAACCCGCGGCCCGCTCGGACAACACCGGTGAAAATCACAGCAGTGGGATACGCACACCCCGGTGACGCGTGACAACACCGTTGCGGGGCAATCCGTTTCGTGCCAGCCGCACGTACGTCGGCGACCAAGGTGGCGTTGGTGGGCGAGTCGGGCTCAGCGGTCGCGGCGACGGTTCAGGTTGCCCGGAACGTCGGCTCCTGCTCAACTGCCGCCACGCCCTCAACCTCTCTGAGCTTGCTGAGGTCCTCTGGCGATGCCTTGCCGGCGATCACGCCGGAAATCTCGTAGAGAGCTTCCTCTGTCAAGCCAGCTGTCTGCAGCCGGCGCGATACCTCTGGGAGCATGTCTCGGTAGGCTTTGTCGACGGTCACGAGGACGTCAGTCGAGTCCTCTTTCGAACTCTGCGTGCCCGACATGGCTTAGCTCCTCGGCGATGGTTGCCCGGCCGACGCGCTACAGCCGGAGCGTGTTAACCACGGTACGCCTGGTCCCCAGTAGGCGTCGGCCGTGCGCTGCCGCAGAGCGTCTGGCGTGCATCTCACGCCTGCACGAGTCCCGCGCCAACGTCGCGCGCCGGCAGCGGCAGCGCCCGCGTACTCGTGATAAGCATCCGCCACAGGTCAGCGCCGCTGATCTCGGGGTTGGCCTCTAGCAGGAGGGCCGCGATGCCGGCGACGTGCGGCGTCGCCTGGCTCGTCCCGCTCACCTTGTCCGTCATCGCCCGCCACCGGTGAAAGAACGGCGGCTGCAGCGGTGGCGCCGGGTCCGGCGTGCTCGACAGGATGTCGACGCCCGGTCCGCTGATGTCCACACGCCCATCGGCATTGATACCCCCGCAAGAGAAATCGGCGATGCGCATCAATCGATCCACCGCCGCGACAGCCATGATCGACGGGCTATTGGCCGGACTGTTCACTGGCTGAATAACGCCCGATCGTCGCTCACTGTCGTTGCCCGCTGCGGCCACGATGAGTGCACCCCGCTCCAGCGCCGCCTGTCCGATCTGTTCAAAGGCGACGGAGAAGGGCTCGCCGACGGCCACGGGCGCACCAAGGGACATCGAGATCACTTGGCAGCCATTACGCAGGGCCCACTCAATGCCGGCCAGCGTGGAGCGCCCACGTGCCGAGCCCTGGTTGGACAGCACTTTCCCGACAAACAGGGTGGAGTCGGATGCGATGCCGTACCGAGGTCCGCTGTTCGGCGACCGGGTGCCGCCCGCCGTCCCCGCGCAGTGGGTGCCGTGCCCGTTGTCGTCCTGCACGCCCTGCCCCGGGATGAAAGACTCCGAGGTGATCACACGTCCGGCGAAGTCGGGGTGGTCGAGATCGATGCCGGTGTCGAGCACCGCCACTTTCACTCCGCGTCCCGTTCCCGTCGAATCGACAACTCCGGTAGCGGCCAGCCCCCAGGTTCGAGCGGTGGTGTCCTGGAATGCGCCGGCTGCGGCGACCAGCAGCTCACTGCCCGGTTCCGCTTGTCCGCCCGCCAGCCCGTTGTAGAGGTGCTCGACCGCGTCGCGGTAACCGCGCAGGTAGGCGACGGAGTCCTGGGGCAGCGGCGATCCGGTGATCCAGAAAATGGGCTCCCGCTCGACGTGCACGATGCCGTCGTCATCTCCGGCCGCCCGCATCATGCTCCCCATCTGGTCCGGATCGACCGAGGCCACGCCGATGCCCAGTTCGTTGAACACGATCATGTCGCTCGCGCCGGCTTCGGCCAGATCGACAGCGCCCGAGGCAAAATCGCGTGCCGCAGCCACCGAGGTGATACCTGCGGCGCTCTTCAACCCCTTCAGGGTGGCATCCAATCGCTCGCGTCGAAAGGTGATCAGTACGCCTGGCTGTCCATCGTCAGCCGGAGGTGGCGGTGGCGGGTTATCGCGCTTCGGTGCCGCGCCAGCTCGCTTCGCTGCAGTGCCAGCTCGCTTCGCTGCAGTGCCAGCTCGCTTCGTTGCCATGGTGCATCTCCTTTGCTACGAGTTGAAATTATTTAACTGAGCGTGCGACCGCGGACGTGCTCGCCGTGGCGCCGCCGTCGCAGGGATGCCTGTAAACGCTGAGGCATTTGGACTGTGGTGCCGGTGCCTACAGCTCTCCCAAACCCGTTCCGCAACATCGGTTGCCGACACCCCGCTTACTCGATTACGACTTCGAATGTGGCTATGGCCATGTCGGTCGGGCTATCAATGGCGATATCGCCCATCGGTCGACCCCCCGGTCCTCCGCGTCGCTCGGTTGCTTTGGCTCGCCGCACGGCTGAATCGACTATTCGTGGTCTGCGTGTCGCGAATCGTTCAGCGCCGCAAGTGTCCCACGTCGGGTCTTAGATGTGCGCACATTGCTGAAACTTCAACAAAGAATGCAGCTCTCGATCGCAGAGGTCACCGCCTGTTCGAGCGTACGAATTACCAAGTGGCGTCGGGGCATAACTCCACACACGCGTTATGCGACGTGACGTGGTAACGAACCCAGCCTGCGGAATGTCTTCACTGTGGGTCAACGCCGCTTAGGTAGCCCGCGAGCGGGCCGGCGCGTCTGAAGTTTGCAATCGCATGCGCGTGTGCGGAACCCTATGCCAAATCCTTCGCCCTCGCGGGAAGCTCATACCTGACAGCGTCTGGCTGTCAGGATTGAACCCGTGATCACTTGGCCCCAGTAAGCAGCGGCAGCACGTTTGCGCAGGTCACGACGTTGGTCCCACCCTGGTCTCCGACCCGGCGCACGATGGGGCGTGCTCACCGGACGGGGTGTGCAGGGAGACGGGCGATGGGTCAGATGGCGAGGAATCTCAATTCGTTCCTAAGCGATCCGTACTCGAGGAGTAGCTGCCTTGGGATCGAAGTGCCTGTAGCGCTTTGGCTGACTTGCTGCCAGGTTCGCGGTGATACATCACCAACACCTGCCCGCCGGAGTGAGGGACGTGGAACCGGGTTCGATGGAAACGAACGTCGCCCGCCTCCGGTGACGCGCGTGGATTAATCCAGTGGAGTAGCCGACGTCAGCGCGCGCCCACAGCTCACGAAAGCGTTCACTGCCGGCTGACAGCTCATCGAACAGCGCACGCCACCGAGGATCGTCCAGATCGCCTGCGGCTTTGCGAAACTCGCACACCGCGAGATCGGCCACCTCGTCCCAATTGACGAACACCGTCCGCGCGGCCGGGTCAAGGAAGAGTGAGCGCATGCGGTTCTGGAAGGGCGCGCGGCACCCGGCAGGAAGGCGAGGGCGCACGGATTGGCGGCCAGCACATCTAAGTACCTGTCGCAGACAATCGCCGGGAAGGGGATTTGATCGATCAGACCGCGCAATCGCTGAGTGACTGCCTGCGCGGTGGACTGCGCGACGTGGCAGCCGGTCGAGCTCGCCAGCCGATGCAGAACAGAACCAGACTCCGCGACCAGGTGGTGGGATTACTTCGGATACTGGCATTTCGGCTGCCAACCAGATGGCGCGTAGGACTGGACTTGGACTCGGCTCACATAGGGAGCAACGAGCGCACAAGCCTCGCTCGCGTCCCAGAGGTGGTCCCACAGCCGCACGGTGCCGTCGTAGCTGGCGGAGGCCAGCGTGGTGCCGTCGGGGCTGAATGCCACCGAATACGCCGTTTTGGTGTGGCCGGTGAGCGGGTCGCCGATCGGGCGGCGGCTGGACACGTCCCACAGTCGCACGGTGCCGTCGTAGTTGGCGGAGGCCAGCTTGGTGCCGTCGGGGCTGAATGTCACCCAGGACACCGGGGAGGTTTGGCTGGTGAGCGGGTCGCCAATCGGCCGGCGGGTGGACACGTCCCACAGTCGCACGGTGCCGTCGTCGGCGGCGGAGGCCAGCTTGGTGCCGTCGGGGCTGAACGCCGCCGAGTTCACCGCGTTTGAGTGGCCAGTGAGCGGGTCGCCGATCGGCCGGCGGCTGGACATGTCCCACAGTCGCACGGTGCGGTCGTAGCTGGCGGAGGCCAGCTTGGTGCCGTCGGGGCTGAACGCCACCGAGTACACCGCGTTGGTGTGTCCGGTCAGCGGGTCGCCGATCGGCCGGCGGCCAGACACGTCCCACAGTCGCACGGTGCCGTCGCGGCCGGATGAGGAGAGCCTGGTTCCGTCGGGGCTGAACGCCACCGAGGACACTCCTCCGGCGTGACCGGTGAGCGGGTCGCCGATCGGCAGGTGAGTGGACACGTCCCACAGTCGCACGGTGCCGTCGTCGTGGCCGGCGGAGGCCAGCTTGGTGCCATCGGGGCTGAACGCCACCGAGGACACCCGTCCGGTGTGTCCGGTGAGCGGCTCGCCGATCGGCTGGCGGGTGGACGCGTCCCACAGTCGCACGGTGCCGTCGTCGGCGGCGGAGGCCAGCGTGGTGCCGTCGGGGCTGAACGCCACCCAGAAGACCGGGGAGGTTTGGCTGGCGAGCGGGTCGCCGATCGGCGCGCCGCCGGATAGATCCCACAAACGCACGGACCCATCGGCAGTGCCGGAGGCCAGCCGGGAGCCGTCGGAGCTAAACGCCACCGACAACACCGGGGCGGTTTGGCTGGTGAGCGGGTCGCCGATCGGGTGGCGGGTGGATACGTCCCACAGCCGCACGGTGCCGTCGTAGCTGGCGGAGGCCAGCGTGGTGCCGTCGGGGCTAAACGCCACCGCCTCGACGGAGTCGAAAGGCGCAGGTGCGTGCTGCGCGGAGTCGGTGTCGCTGGTGAGCGGGTCGCCGATCGGCCGGCGGCTGGCCACATCCCACAAGCGCACGGTGCCGTCGATGCTGGCAGAGGCCAGCTTGGTGCCGTCGGGACTGAACGCCACCGAGGACACCGCGTTGGTGTGGCCGGTGGTGAGCGGGTCACCGATCGGCCGGCGAGTGGCCACATCCCACAAGCGCACGGCGCCGTCGTTCGCGGCGGAGGCCAGCTTGGTGCCGTCGGGACTGAACGCCACCGAGGACACCGGGGTGGTGTGGCCGGTGAGCGGGTCACCGATCGGCCGGCGGGTGGCCACATCCCACAGCCGCACGCTCCCATCGGCGCCGGCGGAGGCCAGCGTGGTGCCGTCGGGACTGAACGCCACCGACAACACCGAGTCGGCGTCGGCGGTGAGCGGCTCACCGATCGGCCGGCTGCTGGACGGGTCCCACAGCCGCACGGTCCCATCGGCGCCGGCAGAAGCCAGCTTGGTGCCGTCGGGGCTGAACGCCACCGACAACACCGAGCCGGTGTGGCCGGTGAGCGGGTCGCGAATTTGTTGATGTGTTCGCTGGCTGAAAGCGACATGGGCGTACACCAATGCGTTGGTGGCCTCCCACCGCGGTGCGGGTGTCGCCCGGCTGCTCTCAGCGGCCAGCGCCAGGGCGAGCGCGGTATTGCTGCTGACGGAATCGCGGGATGCCGTTGCCAAGGCGAGAGCCACCGCCTCGTTGCGCTGGTGCTCAGCCTCCTGTCGTTGGTGGACCGCTTCTCGTTGTTTCGCTATCGCAATCCCTGCCGCCACCACCGCGCAGATGGTCAAGATCGCCAGGGCGGCGATCGTGGCGCGGCGCAGCTGGCGGAACTTGCGTTGCTCGCGCAGATCCTCGCTGGCCAGTTCGGATTTGGGTTTGCCGTGGATCGGTGCGGCCAGGTCGGTGACCTTCTCCCGGAACAACGCCGCGTCTGGATCCCACGGCGCATCATCGCGGACGTCGACGTAGAGCGGCTCGGTCGACAGGACACCGGGCTGCGTCAGCACCGCCAGCGCCGCATCCGAGAGGTCAGGGTCAAACCGTCCTGCCGCTTCGTCCCATGTGATTCCCCCACTGGCCACGACGAACAGCACCTGGTCAGCTCCGCGTTGTTGCAGCCAGTGCGCGACTTCCCTATTAACCCACTTGGAAGCGACCGCGTGTGGGGATAGCACCACGATCAGGTAGCGGGAGCGGTTCATCGCTTCGGTGACCTTGCCCCACAGATCGGGGTCGGCCGTTAGATCGGTGGCGTCACGGCACACCCGCAACGCGGGCGGGCGGCCGAACCGCCGGCCGATGCGTTTCAGGCCGCGCTGGATCCCGTGGGCGACCGCTCGATCATCGTGGTCATAGGAGATGAATGCGTCGTAATGCAGAGACTGTTCTTGTCGGCGATCGCTGAACTCCGGCGCATCGGCAGCATCAGCTCGCATGGGTCACCTCCCCCGAACCCCGAAGGCATGCCGTCTCGACAACGATCCGATTCGCTGGATGCATCGACGGGTGTGATGAAATCATGCGCCCGTTCAGGTGCCGTGACAGGAGTACTGCGCTACTCACTTCGGAACGTCTCGCAGCGTGGGCGCTGTTCGGCGATGACCGAATTATCGGGTCGCGCGTCGCGCAGAGCTTGCCCGCGTTAGTCTTTGCCGATGATCGCGGGCGAGAAAGCGCCTGACTTCACTCTGTATGACCACACCGGTCGGCCTCGGACACTGTCCGCGCTCCTTTCCGAAGGGCCGGTTGTGCTGTTCTTCTTCCCATTAGCGTCCTCGCCGATCTGTACAGCCCAGGCTTGTCATTTTCGGGACCTGAGCAACGAATTCGCCACGGTGGGCGCCCACCGGGTGGGCATCAGCACCGACACCGTCGACAAGCAGGCCCACTTCGCCCAACAGCGCTCGTTCGACTATCCGCTGCTCTCCGACGCGGACGGCGTGGTGTCCGAGCTGTTCGGGGTGCGCCGAGGCAGGCTCGCCAAGCTGCATAAATCCGTCGTGGCGCGTAAGGCGACCCGGCGTCGTCGGCACACTCGGCGCCGTGGCCTGCTGGCCCGGGTGCTGCCGGTCAGACGGACGACATTCGTCATCGACACCGACCGCACCATACTCAAGGTCGTCTCCAGCGAGTTGCGCGCATCGGCGCACGCCGACCAAACCTTGTGGTTCTTGGAGAACCACAACGTGTCGCATAGTTCGCCACATGTCCATGGGAAGCACACCGACGCGCATCAGCCGTGGGAGGGCAAGGGCCTACCGATCGGCGACTGGTTCACAGAACCGGAAACCGCGGACGAGCCGAGCCTGGTCCGGCCATACGCGCTGACGGCAGGCCGTACCGACTCTGGTGTCGAACTGCCACTCGAGGCTCCGGTCGAAGCGCTCAACACCACAGCGAAGCCGCCGCGCTGGCCGAGAAACGATGTGCGGGGCCAGATCCTGACGTGTTGCGCGCACAGCCCCTCGGTCGCAGAGATCGCCGCTCAAGTGTCCTTGCCGCTCGGTGCGACGCGGTTCCTGGTCGGCGACCTGGTGACACAGGGTTATCTGCGGGTGCACGCCACCCCCGGTGACTCGATGGCAATCGACGAACGACGTGAACTGATAACAAGGACCTTGCGTGGCCTACGAGCACTCTGAGACCTTATTTTTCTGAGTCGGGCTGACAGGATTTGAAACTGCGACCACTTGACCCCCGTAGTTGGTTCGGCCCCGCACTGTCTCCTCGGGACTCACAGCGTCCCCTCCTAGACCGGTTACGGCGCCAACGGCGACTTTGTTCATCGACGCCTGATCCAATCGTCAGACGCACCTAAGCGGCAAGCGACCCCGGGATGAGGCGGGCCTTCGTCTCGCAGGATCAACTCGACCCCCACTACCTGGTGTCTGGGGGCTGAGGTACGCGGCTGCGTCGTTGGGCAAGGTACTGGTTGGTGGGGCGTTTCCGCCGCCACCACCGTCTTAGGAGGAGCCCGATATGACGACACAAGCTGGCCTTGAGAAGAAGGAACGCGACTTCCTGGCGTTGCGCCGTGGCGATTGCCCGCCTGCGCACGCGATGACGCTGTGATCACAGCGGAGACAGTCAACCGGATAGTCGGCTTTCGCGGGAACGGCATGCCGGTCATCTCGTTATATGCCGTCGTGCCGTGCGAGCCCGAGGACCGCGGGACAGTCGTTCGCAGCAAGGTAGACAGCCTGCTGCACGAAATCCGGCCGATGGCGCAGGACCACCAACTCGACCACGACGTGATGCTGTCCGTCCGTGCCGATATCGAGCGGTTCACCAAGGCGGTCGAGGAGCACGACCGTTGGTCGCCCGGTTCGATTGCGCTGTTCTCGTGCGGCGGTCGCGGCTTCTTCGAGGAAGTTCAGCTTCCCCGCAGCGTGCATGACCGGACTGTGGTCGATGAAACCCCTTGGGTCCGGCCGATGTTGGCGGTGCTCGACGAGTA
>JAVRPX010000060.1:0-16965 GCA_032161985.1 Mycobacterium sp. | reverse complement strand
CTTCGTTGTGGGTGACGAGCTTGAAGGCGCGGACGGCCTCCAGGGACACGTTTCGTTCCAGGTTGAGCGGCGCCTGGGCGAGCAGGTCGCAGAACATGCCGCGGTCGGCCAGTGTGGTGGAGAAGGCGAACGCCACAGTCTTCGCCGTCGGGGAGCCGATCCTCTCCAATTTCGCGCGCACCGCCGCCGACCACTCTCGCCAGTCCTCGGCGGTGAGGCGCAGGAAGATCTGCTCCCGTGTTTCGAAATAGCGCAGCATGGCCGACTTGTGCATGCCGACCGCGTCGGCGATATCGGTGAGGGTGATCTGCCGAATACCTCGCTTGGTGCCGAGCGAGCGTGCCGCTGCCAGGATGGCGTCTTCTCGCTGTTGCTTGGCCTCTGGACTGCGGGCCCTCTGAAAATCCGAGGCATCCATTCACCGATCTTAGCGCAACCCTGTTGCACTATTAACGCAACAGTGTTTTACTAAAGTCATGACACAGACATGGTTCATCACCGGTTCGTCCCGCGGCTTCGGGCGTGCCCTGGCTCGCGCCGCGCTCGAAGCGGGCGATCGCGTCGCAGCCACCGCACGCCGGCCAGAGCAACTGGATGATCTCGCCGCCGCCTATCCGGATCGCCTACAGGCGCTGGCCCTGGACGTCACCAACGCGGCGGCCGCCGGCGCGGCGATCAGCGAAGCGCGCCAGCGGTTCGGCCGGCTCGACGTCATCGTCAACAACGCGGGCTACGCCAACGTCTCGCCCATCGAGACCGGAGATGACGAGGACTTCCGCGCCCAGTTCGAGACCAACTTCTGGGGTGTCTACAACGTCTCCAAGGCGGCCATCCCCGTGCTTCGAGAACAAGGAGGCGGATTGATCATGCAGTTCTCGTCGATGGGCGGCCGCGTCGGCGGCTCCCCCGGCATCGCCTCCTACCAGGCGGCTAAATTCGCGATCGACGGGTTCAGCCGCGTGCTGCGGACGGAAACCTCGCCGTTCGGGATCAAGGTGATCGTCGTTGAGCCGAGCGGTTTTCGCACCGACTGGGCAGGGTCGTCGATGACTGTCCGGCCCGTCCCGGAGGAGTACGCCGAGATACTCACCTGGCGTGGGGAGGGCAGCGGCGTTGCGGCCGGGGACCCGGATCGAGCGGCCGAAATACTCGTGCAGGTCGCGAAGCGTCGCGACATTCCCCACAATCTGCCTCTTGGAGTGAACGCGACCGAGGGCTCGATACGGCTCGACGAAGAGCACCTCGCCGAAGACCGCAAGTGGTCAGCAGTCGGCAGGTCAGCCGATTTCGCGGAGTCCTACCCTGTCGAGTTTCCGGCAGACTTCTAGAGAATCATCTGCTACCAACAATTCCCGGGAGGCATCAAGTGATCGAGAACCTGGACGACTTCCGTGCGCTGGATCCGTTCTTTCGGATTATCGAGCAAGGCCTTGCGGGATACGTGGACGGTGAGCACTTCTTCGACATGCTGGCCCAGGACGTGGTCTTCGACTTCGTCATCACGGTGCCCAACTACCCGCGCCACATAGTCGGCCGCGCGAACCTCATCGAACTCTACCGAGGCTACGGTTCCACGTTTTTCCTCGACCGCTGCTACGACCTGCGAACCCATTATTCGCCGTCAACGTCGTCGGTGGTGCTCGAATACTCGTCCGAGGGAAGGGTTGTCGCCACCGGTCAGCCCTACGGCAACAGATACATATCCGTGGCCGTCATCAAGGACCGCAAGGTCGCCGAGTGGCGCGACTACCTGGATCCGCTGCGCGTCTTCGCCGCACTCGAGGAACGCCCCTTCGAACCCTGACCTGACCCCATTCCGGGTTCACACCAGAAGTGGCTCGGAAGGCATTGGCTGGTCGAAGAATTCGTCGAGCGCAAGGCCACGGGCGGCGGCAATGAATGCCCGGGCCACCACGGAACCGGGTGTGGCAGCGTTCGTCGCCACCGACATCTGGGCCCTGACGTCCGGTTCGATCAACGGGACGGCCCTGGTCGTGCCGACAACCGGAAGTGCACGCAACCACGTGTGCGGGACGATACTCGCCCATGCCCCGCTGCCGACATGTGCGTACAGGGACGCCACCGAGTCAGTCTCCACTCGCGGCTGGACCGTGACGCCGTTCTGCTTGAACGCGTTGTCGATAACCTTTCGAATCCTCATGTCCGGAGTGAGCAGCGAGAGCGGCAGCCGGGCCGCCTCGGCCCAACTGATGGTGTTGCCGTTGGGCATCAGCTGATCGCTGGGCGCAAGCACGAAGTATCTCTCCTCGTACAAGGGCACCACCTGCAAGCCCGCGCACTCCTCTGGGGTGAAGTGAGCGATCGCCACATCGAGTTCGAATTCGCGCAATTGGCGACCTAGCTCCGTCGTCGAAACCCGGGAGTCGACCGCTACCCGAGCCAACGGGTGCGCCGCGCAGAACGCCGCCACGGGAAGCGCCAGTGTCGTCGACGCGGTGGGTTCTGCGCCAAGGCGCAGTGTCCCGGTGATGCCCGACTTGACGGCTGCCGCCTCGGCCTTGAAAGCCTCTTGTTCGGCCAGGATCCGCTTGGCCCACACCACCAGCCGTTCGCCCTCCGCCGTCAGCCCCTGATACTTGTGCCCACGATTGATCAGCGTGACGTTGAGCTCCCGCTCAAGCTTGGCGATCGACGTCGACAGTGCCGGCTGCGAGACGTAACAGGCTTCGGCGGCCCGCGCGAAGTGTTGCTCGCTAGCCACCGCCACGAAGTACTCCAGTTGGCGAAACAGCATCAGGCCGGTTCCGTTCCGGGTTTATCCGGGAGTGCGTACAGCGCAGGAAGATTGACAACGATCGCCTCCTGTGTGCTGCGCGCGATCACGATGACAGCGGGATTGCTCGGGTCCGGATTCTCTTCGCGGTGCGGAACATACGGCGGGACGAAAACGTAGTCGCCGGGCGCCGTGGCGATACGGACTTCGCCGTGACCGTCATGGAATACAAACTCGGGGTTGCCGCTCCGCACAAAGATCGCCGTCTCAGATTCGCCGTGATGGTGATTTTCCGACACGGTCTCCGGCGAGACATACGTCTCGCCCATCCAGATCTTCTCCGACCCGACCGATCTCCCACTGAGCGCGGCGAATCGCTGCATGCCCGCCGTCTGTGCAGTGTCAGAACTGACTTCGGAGGCCTTGACATGGTGTACCCGTGTGCGCAACGACGTAACGGTGTGCTCCGTCCCCGTTGCCCTCAGGTCCGGGTGGAACCCATCAGCGCTACTCATCATTTCCAGCCAAATCCATGGCACCAGAATTGCATTTCCCCAGGGGATCTGTCGTCGCTGGTGACACCCACGCACCCTTCCGGTCAACGCCACTCCTTGCATTCCTGCAGACGTAACCGCTCCGTCGGGGCTGGCGGGCAGCAAGCGTTGGAGGGAGGCAGCAACGACACGGAGGCCATGACAGGCAAGTCTGGAAGTAGCCCATCTTGGGCCCATCAAAGGAGTAACCATGCGAGTCAAACTGAGCTACCTCACCCCCCTGCTGGCGGCTGGCGCTGCCGCGGTGGCGATCGGCGCAGCACCGATCGCTTCAGCCGAATCCACTACGCAGCAGTCCTGCGACCAGACCGTTTCGGGAAGCGTGTGCGAATCCCCCGGCAACGTGGAGATCAACGACACCCCTGGGCCGATGGATTTCGCACCCTATGGGTACGACGGTCTCCTGCTCGGTGGCTACGGCGGCTACGGCTTTCACGGCGGCGGTGGCTTTCACGGCGGTGGCGGCTTTCACGGCGGTGGCGGCGGCGGCCACCGGTAGGCGCCATCCATTGCGGCGTGCAATGGTAAGAGTTGCAGTTAGCGGGTATGCGCAGTGGTGCCCGGACCAGGAAGCTGTAGGTATGCATGTAGACGAGGTGCCAGATGCGCTGCCTAATCGTTGATGACAGCGCGCATTTCGTAGCCGCCGCACGCGGGCTGCTGGAGCGCGAAGGCGTCGCAGTCGTCGGCGTGGCCTCTACGGGCGCTGACGCGCTTCGATGCTTCGAAGAATTGCGACCGGATGTGACACTGGTCGATGTCCACCTCGGCGACGAAAGTGGATTCGATGTCGCCGAGCAACTCCACCGGGCAGCAGAACCGACGGCCTCACCAGTGATCCTCATTTCCACACACGCCGCACAGGATTTTGCCGAGCTGATCGAAGAAAGCCCCGCTGCCGGGTTTGTCGCCAAGTCCGCTCTATCAGGGGGCGCCATCCGTGATCTGGTCTGTCACCGAGATCGCCGGTCAGCGGGAATCCAGGAAGGTGACGACCGCTAACACACGGCGGTGATCATCGAGTTGTCCTCGCCAAGGCACCCGGCAAACGCACCGGCCCGTGCCGTATCACCAGCCTGTCGCGGCTTGAATCCGCACGTAAACACCTTTGGACGTCGGCGTATTGCTGATCTCGGCGACGCTGTCCAAGGGGACGAGCACATTCGTCTCGGGATAGTATGACGCGGCGGAACCCCGGGCAGCCGGGTATGCGACAACTCGGAATCCCTTGGCGCGACGCTCGATTCCGTCGTCCCACGTGCTGACAAGGTCGACGAGCTGGCGGTCGGCCAGTCCCAACTCCTCGATATCTGCGGGGTTGACTAGCACGACCCTGCGACCGTTGTGTATACCGCGATACCGGTCGTTGAGTGCGTACGGAACCGTGTTCCATTGGTCGTGCGAGCGCATGGTCTGCAGCACGAGGTGACCGTCCGGCGGTCGGATCCTGTCAAATGTGTTGCAGGTGAACACCGCCTTACCGGACGGCGTCGGGAACCGATGCTCGTTGACCGGGTTGGGCAGGCGAAACCCGACCGGCTGCCGCACCCGTTCGTTGAAGTTCTCGAAGTCGGGCACGACCCGCGAAATCCGGTCCCGGATAAGGTCGTAATCGGCCTGGAAGTCCTCCCATGGGATCGCCGGCACACCGCCGAGAGTCTGGCGTGCCAACCGGCAGACGATGGCCACTTCGCTGAGCAGATCCTTCGAGGCTGGCTCGAGTTTGCCGTGGGACTGGTGCACGATGCTCATGGAGTCCTCGACGGTGACGAATTGCTCACCGGTGGCTTGGATGTCGCGATCGCTGCGGCCATGGGTCGGCAGAATGAGCGCCGTCTCCCCGCACACGACGTGCGAACGGTTGAGCTTGGTGGACACGTGCGCAGTCAACCGGCACTTACGCATGGCCTGCTCGGTCTGGTCGCCGTCCGGCGTCGCGCGAACGAAATTGCCTGCGAAACCAAGGAATAACTTGGCCCTCTCATCACGCATGGCTTTGATGGAATCGACGGCGTCGAAGCCGTGCTTCGTCGGTGGGGTGAACCCGAACTCGCGCTGTAGCGTGTCGAGGAAGGACTGCGGCATCTGCTCCCAGATTCCCATCGTCCGGTCGCCTTGGACATTGCTGTGCCCGCGGACTGGGCACACTCCGGCACCCGGGCGGCCCAGAGCACCGCGCAGCATCAGGAAGTTGACGATCTCGCGGATCGTCGGCACCCCGTACTTCTGTTGGGTCACCCCCATAGCCCAGCACACGATAATCTTCTTGGTCGCCAGCACACGTGTGCCCACATGTTCGATTTCGTCGCGCGACAATCCGGTGGCCCCCAACACATCCGGCCACGACAGCCGCTCGGCGTGTTCGGCGAATTCGGCGAACCCGGTGGTATAGGTGTTGATGAATTTGTGGTCCACCACGGTTCCCGGCGCAGCTTGCTCGGCTTGGAGTACAAGCGCGTTGATCGCCTGGAACAGCGCCAGGTCACCGCCGGGCTTGATATGCAGAAACTGGTCGGCGATCACGGTTCCGCGACCGATGATCCCGCGCACTTTCTGGGGATTCTTGAACCGGATCAGGCCGGCCTCCGGCAGCGGGTTGACCGCGATGACATGACCGCCGTTGCGCTTGCATTCCTCCAGAGCCGACAGCATCCGCGGCATGTTCGTGCCGGGGTTCAGGCCGACGGCGAAGACCAGGTCGGCCTCGTGGATGTCGTCCAGGCTCACGCTGCCCTTGCCGATGCCGAGTGTCTCTCCCAGCCCCCAGCCGCTGGACTCGTGGCACATGTTGCTGCAGTCGGGCAGATTGTTCGTGCCGTAGGCACGCGCAAACAATTGCAGCAAGAACGCGGCCTCGTTGTTGAGCCTTCCCGAGGTGTAGAAGAGCGCCTCGTCGGGCGATTCGAGTCCTCGCAGTTCGGTGGCCAGCAGGTCGAAGGCCCGGTCCCATCCGATGGGATGGTAGTAGTCCGACCCAGGCCACTTGACCATCGGTTCGGTCAGCCGCCCCTGCTGGTTGAGCCAGAGGTCCGATTTACGCGCCAACTTGGAAACCGGGTACTGCTGGAAGAACTCCCGAGTGATCCTCCGGGTGGTGGCCTCGTCGTTGATGTGCTTGGCGCCGTTTTCGCAGTACTCCTGCATATGCCGCTTCCCGGGTCCGGGCTCCGGCCACGCGCAGCCCGGGCAGTCAACGCCGTCGACCTGATTGATGGAAAAGAGGTTCGTCGCAGTTCGCCGGATCGACGTCTCCTCCAGCGAGTACTGGATCGCGTGTGTCACCGCGGGAACGCCGGTGGCCCACAGCTTGGGTAGGGTGACTTTCAGGGTTTCCTCGTTCGGATCATCAACGGCGGTCATCTGTGTCTACCCATCTTTCAACTTGAACGGCTGGGGCAGAGTCGCCCCAGAAGGAAGACTGGTGGAGGTCACTCGGCTCGACTGCGCTTCTTCCGTCGTGGCGAATAGAATCCCCCGGCCGACGCGCCGATGTCGTCAGTGCTGCCGCCCGTCACCGCCCCCGGTCAACGGCAAAGTCGGCATTCCTGCCAGCCGGAATCGGCGCAATAGGGTGGTCGATTGCGTGTCAACGCTGAAATGCATTGACTTCACGGAAATCAACCGGCGTCCGTCGCGCCGTGCCGGCAACCATCCGGTCGAGCAGATTGTTGATCCGGTCGTTGCACAGCTCTGCTTCGCGTTCGTCGCCAACGCGGCGCCACATGCGCATGCGGGCGAGCTCGGCGGTTATTCTCCGCCCCGTTGCACTAGACACAAGCCTCCCCTTTCAATCGGACCACCTGTCTCTGTACGTCACGGAGCTGACTCGACTGGAGCCGAAGCTCTTGGGGACCAACGGAGTACGCCTGCGTGAGGTCCTTGATCGGCATCGCGCGCAGGCGATCGCGGTCCATGAGCAACGGCGCGCGGCGTGATCCGGCCGCGTCGGGACCGTTAATCGCTATCCATCGCAGGATGTTCTCGGCATCGCTGTGAACGACGAACAGCGTGTCGTCGGTTCTGGTCTGGTCGAGCACGGCGCTCACGGTTTCGTCAGGCTCGACGACAACGACCACCGGATTGAACCCGAAACTCGTCGCGTGCGCGAGGCTTGCGCGTAACGCATCCTGGGCCGATCCCTCTGAGAGCAACGTCAATAGAAACATCTGATCGGTGGACGGATCGCGGTGGGCAGCAGCTACTTTCGCGCGCACCCACATCCCTGCCAGTGCCGTCTCCAGATGCTCGACCGCAGGCGGCACTCCCTGACGTTGGATTCTTGCTAGCTGTCGATAGGACTCCCGCGCTTCGGCGAGGGTATTGGCACCACCGGTCAAGCCGCCGGAAATCGAGTGATAGGTCAGGCACGGACTGCGCCGAGGATCGTAGCGATATATCACGTGATCGGCTGTAGTCGCACGAGCTTGGCGGTCCTGGATCCCGCGACTGCGCAACGTCTGAGACTTGGCGACCGTGTGAGCCCGGCCGTTCGCAACCAGCGCCTGTGTCATTCGAAGATCCCGTCCTATACGCCTTCGAGCATTGCCACGACAAGGCTCACATTGACGATGGGGCAGAGTCGTCAACGCTGGCGCCCAACCCTGCTTACGGCCAGCTATCAGGCGTAATTGCAGCTAGCAGGTATGCCAGCAGTAGGGCTGGCGGTAGGTGGTGATTGGCGGGCAGCGTTGACGACATCAGGCCCACCGACAGGGACCCTTATCGGCCATAGGACGTTTCCACGTCGGAGGTGACATGGTGAACACGCCGGAGTTCCACGGGACAAGGACGAATGCGTTGGCGGCTGCTGCGGGCGTGCGGGTTCACGTCTCAGACGCCAGCCCGCGCGGCTTCTCCGGGCGCGTGACGGCGGTTCATGCAGACGCGTTGACGGTCGCGCGTGACGACACCGGCGCCTGGGAGCTAGTCATCTTGTCCCGCCGCCAAGTGACAGCGGTGAGTGCGCCATGGGTCGGGTGACAACGCGCTGCTCGACGGCCGACCAGACCGTGAACATCGCAGCGAGCACGCTCACCGCCATGCCCGACCGTCTGCGGTCAGCCCAGAAGGTCTTCGCGAGCACAGGGGGATTGCACGGTGCGGCGGCGTTCAATCCGGACGGCACCATTGCTGGTGGTGCGGGAGGACATCGGCCGCCACAACGCCGTCGACAAGGTGATCGGTTGGGCGCTTGAAAACGACCGGATACCGCTCAGCCGTGCGGCGCTACTCGTCAGCGGACGCGCGTCATTCGAACTCATGCAAAAATGCGCATGGCTGTAGAGCTTGCCGTCCAAACGGGCATCACGCTCGTCGCATTCCTGCGCGGCGATTCGATGAACGTCTACTCCCGACACGACCGAGTCACTCAATAGGTCCATCCGGGTGGGCCGGTGAAGCAGCTTCGAAGGGGATCGTGGCCCGCAATTCGGTGCCAATTCCGGGGTGACTCGAGATCGACAAGGTGCCCCCGAGCGCCTCGACGCGGTCGCGCAGACCGCTGAGTCCGGATCCCTTGGCGGCATCGGCACCGCCGATTCCGTCGTCTCGAATCGACAGGTGCAGGTCCTGGCCCTCGGTATCGGCGCAAACTTCCACCATCGACGCTTGCGCGTGTTTGGCCGCGTTCGTCAGGGCCTCGGCGACGACGTAGTGGGCGGCCACCTCGACCGGGTCCGGTAGCCGTCGATCGATACCAAGGACCAGTTCGACCGGGATTGCCGAGCGGCGGGCCAGCACCTTGATCGCTGGGCCTAGACCGCCCTTGGACAGGATCGCCGGATGGATCCCGCGAGAGAGCTCCTGCAGATCCTCCGATATCTCGGTGACGGTGGTGACGAGGTCTGAAATCCGCGCCTTGAGCGGCACGAGGTCAGCCGGCACACTCCCCTCCACGGTGCGAAGCTCGAGTCCGAGAGAAACCAACCGCTGTTGAGCACCGTCGTGCAGATCGCGTTCGATACGCCGTCGCGCATTGTCAGCGGCCGCGACGATGCGGACACGGGACGCAGTGAGCTCGGCGTGTGCGTGCGCATTGGCGATGGCCGTCGCCACCAGATCCGCGAAGTCGCAGACACGCGGCTCTGCGTCGGCGGGCAGCGGCTCGGGTCCAGAGGTACTTACGGTGGCCGCACCCCACAGGCGGCCGGCGACGATGATCGGCGCGCCCACCGCGGAGCGCATGCCCAGCTCACGAATGCGCGCCGCGGCGGGACCCGCAGCCTCGTCGTGGTTGTCCATTCGGGCCACGCCGCCGGTCCGCATGACCGTCGCCACGATGTTCTCGCCTTCAAGCGAAAAGCGCTGGCCGACAAGATTGTTCGTAAACCCGGCCTCGTCGCGGGCTGCGACTAGGGTGGCCGCTCCGTCAGGCTCCAGGCGGCAGAGGCCCGCGTTGTGCACACCGAGGCAGTGCGCCAACTCTTCGGCCACCGCGGAGAACACCTCCGTTGCCGCAACGCCGCGCGCGACCAGCGTCGCAACCCGCCGCAGCGCTGCCTGTTGCTGGGCAAGCACCCTGAGATCGGCTCGGGTCTGGGCGTTGGCGATCGCGGTTGCCACCAGATCGGTGAAGTCGCACAGGCGGGCCTCGGCATCGGGTGCCAATGGCTCACCTTTCGTGGTGCCGATGATCGCTGCGCCCCACAAGTGTCCGTCGATGACGATCGGCGCGCCAACGATCGAACCGATGCCCGCCGCGCGGATGCGTTCGGCCTCAGGACCGCCGACGTTGTCGTGGCTGTCGATCCGCGCGACGCGGCCGGTGCGCAACACCGCCGCTCCGACATCGTCGCCCGCCAACGGAATGCGCTCACCGGCGACGGGCATGTTCGTTATGCCGGGCTCGTATTGAACGTGAACGACACATCCGCTGCCATCGGGCTCGTAGCGGAGCAGCCCTGCGTTGACCGCGTGCAAACAACGGGCCAATTCGTCGGACACCGCCGCGAACACCTCGGAGGGGTTGGCACCGCGCGCAACCAATGTCGCCACCCGCCGTAGTGCGGCTTGGTGTTCTGCGAGGACACCGAGCTCATCGTGGCTGACCTCGACCTCCCGCCGGCGACGGTCGGCCTCGCGGGCACGCAATCGCGCCAGCCCGGCCAGAGTCGCGGCGGACAGGGCGACAAGGAGGAAGACTCCAACCGCCACCGCGTCGGAAGCGGCGACCGCGAGAATGCTCCCGCCCGTCTGCAGACGATGGAAGAATACGTATACGGCGGCGCTGGCGACCGTTGTCAGCGCGCCGAGCCGCAACCCCCACACGGTCGATACCACCAGGATGCCCAGCAGAAAGACCACACCGAAGACGTTTCCGCCGGTGACTCGCATGAGCAGATACACCAAACCGGTCTCGGCGGCGACTAGCAGAGGAGCGACCACCAGACCGAGGGCAAGCGGCGGCGCCGTCGGGCGCAGCAACAACCGCAACGCGCGTGCACGTGTCGACGTGTGCCGCGGTGGGCCGGAAGCTTCTTGGTCGGATTTAGCCACGGAGTCTTCCACTGCCCGCGATCGCAGCAAGGAAGGGCGCCGCCATCACAGAGCGTCGAGTCAAGTCAGCTTGGCCCAAGACGAACCCTCCGTTGCACGGCGTCGGGCTCGGCGCAAACGCCGGGCCTGTGGATAAATCCTGCGCCGCACCCCGTCGCAGATCAAGAGCTTTTGCGGCGGTAGCTGGACAGGTCATTGCCCGGCGCCGTAGGGGTCAACCGCGTTGCTGCGCGTGCGGTTGAATGTTGGCCACCACTATTTCGATTGCAGCTGCGGGCGTTCGCGCCGCTGGCGGGCCAACCGCTCTACCCGCTGCCCCCTAGCTCGCCGTTCCGGTTTGCAGGCATCGAGCCGTGGCGGGATCGGGTTGTGCTGACCGCTACGCAACGCTTCTGGCTAGCGGGCTCATCGAGTACGGGCCCACCGCGATGCCAAGGTGGTGGCGTCGCGGAAATCCTTGAGATATGACCATCTCACGCGACAACCTGGCTGTGGAAGTTCCTGAAGTGCAGGCGCTGCCGATCCGCGTGCGAACTTCCGCCGCGGTCGCGTAGCGAGGTGCAGGCGGGGGCGTCAAGGCTGTGGTCGCGGCCATCCTCGCCGACTTGCGTTGACCGTCTACCTCGGCATCAATGACGGCCGGCCCGACCGGCTATTCCGGGTAGCTGCAGGGTCCAATGAGTGCCAGCGGTAACGCTGCTAGTTTGCCGCCAAGTCAACTACCAGGTGGCCTTACTGCTAAATGGCCGGTAGCCGTGGCGACGTTGATTTGCCAAAGCGCGATCATTTAAACAGCCGCAAACGGCGACCAGCAATCAGGAGGCACATCATGAAGGCATCGATCAAGTTCATTGCACCCGCGTTGGGTGCGGCCGCAATCGGCGCAGCAGTTCTTCTCGCTCCCATCGCCAGCGCCGACACCAACCCGCTCGTCCCCTATGGCACCGATCCGCACTCCCCATACGTCCTGGGATACCACGTGTCGAACCACGACGAGTCCTACACCACCAACGGCCAATTGGATACGCCCTTCTGATCCACTAGGCGCCGAATGATTCACGGACCCAACGCCACTCGCCGCTGGCCACCGTTTACGGCTCCTCCCCGGCCAGCACCCATCATCGGTCGGGAGGGCAGTAAGCAGGCCTCTACGTCCACGGTCTGAGTCCCGCGCCGTTTGCAGGTGGCAGGTATTGCGGCTTTGCTGCTAGCGGCACGCGGCAATGGGCGGCAGCGCTAGCGACATGTCGTGGCTCGGACGCGATTCTAGGAGCCATGACAATTCACGCGAGGCATTCGGCCGCACGGCATTTGAAAACTCACCAAGGTTCTCGCCGTGTGGCGCTGACGGTCGCCGGGTTGGCGATCGCGATGGTGTCTGCCGGTGTCGGCGGCGGCGTCGCAGTCGCCGTGCATCCGTACCGTTCCCCGCACATTGCCACGGCGAGTGCCGCGCCCGCCGCATCTGAGCCGGCGGCCAACGTCTCCGGCGGATCTGTCGAGCAAGTCGCTGCGAAGGTGCTGCCCACCGTGGTGGCGCTGCAGATCGACGCAGGCAATATGGCGTACGAGGGTTCTGGCATCGTCCTGACCGCCGACGGTCTGATCATGACGAACGCCCATGTGGTGGCGGCCGCGCCCAGCGCCAACCCGGCCACACCAGGCGGCACCGGCAGTACGGTGACCCTCGCCGATGGTCGCACCACGCCCTTCACCGTGGTGGCCGCCGATCCCATCACCGACGTCGCAGTCGTTCGGGCCCAAGGAGTTTCCGGTCTCACCCCGATCACGTTTGGCACATCCGAAAACCTGCGGGTGGGCCAGCCGGTGATGGCGGTGGGATCGCCGCTCGGTCTCGACGGCACCGTCACTACGGGCATCATCAGCTCGCTGCATCGCCCAGTGGCCACCATGAGCGACACTGCGAACCAGGGCGCGACACTTGACGCCATCCAAACCGACGCGCCGATGAACCCAGGGAACTCGGGCGGGGCGTTGGTCAACATGAATGGACAGCTGATCGGGATGAATTCGGCGATGGCGACTGTGGGCGGTTCGCCCGGCGCGGAGAGCGGTTCGATCGGGCTGGGTTTCTCAATACCGGTGGATCAGGCGATGCGCGTCGCCGACGAGCTCATCGCCACCGGTAAGGCATCGCACGCGTCCCTCGGCGTGCAGGTCGCTGACGCCACAAACACTCCCGGCGCCCGGATCATCGGAGTGACGAACGGCGGCGCCGCCGCGGCCGCGGGCCTACCTATCGGCGCGGTAGTCACCCGGATCGACGATCAGGTGATCGACAGTGCCGACGCTTTGGGTGCTGCGGTTCTGTCACACCCGCCCGCGGATACGGTTAGCTTGAGTTACATAGCCGCTTCAGGCGACACGCGTACCACCCATGTCAGGCTGGGCACGGATGGAGAACAACAGTCACCGTGACGACGCCGTCAAGGAGGATGACGTGACAACACGGGGCGAGACCGACCGCGATGCAGTGTCGTCGGAGGGCACCGTGATCGTGACCGAGACAAGTGCCGGCGGTTATACCCGGCAGATCGCCGCCGGGCACCACCAGCTCGTAGCCGACGAGCTACCGCCGGGCGGCGACGACACGGGACCAACACCGTACGATCTACTACTTGCCGGGCTCGGTGCGTGCACGTCCATGACGGTGCGGATGTACGCCGACCGAAAGCGCTGGCCGCTGGAGCAGGTCCGAGTAACGCTGCGGCACTCGCGAATTCACGCCAAAGACTGCGCCGACTGCGAAACCAGCAACGGCCATGTCGACCACATTGATTGCGACGTCGAGTTGACCGGCGACCTCGATGACACCCAGCGGCAGCGATTACTGCACATCGCAGAGCGTTGCCCCGTTCATCAGACACTGACCTCCGAGGTCCGCATCGCAACATCCCTGTCCTGACGATTGGGCCCATTGACGCCCGCTCTTCTCCCATCCATGGCAGCGACCGAAGGTTGCAGGTAACCGGAAGTCAAGGAGGGTGCCAGCGCGGACGACATCAATACGGTCAAGGACGACAATGGATTACGTCAACTAGAGCATATGAGCGACAAGGAATGATCATGCGCATCACGATGAATCGCATCGTCCCGCTGGTGGCGGCAGGAGCTGCCGCACCAGACCCCAGGCAATGTCCAGATCACCGCTGTGCCAGGCGAGGCCGCGCAAGAGGCCGCCCAAGCACAGCAACCGTTCGGTGGGGATATGGGTGCCCTGGAATTTCACCACTGACAACAACTGTGCACTCAGGGCGGGAAGTTCTCTACCCCGCCCTGAGTGCTGTCATGATCAGCCCGCAGGCAGATTGCGTGACTTCCTCAAATCCGTCACGAAATTCGAGCTCAACCACGAGTCGGGGATGTAGTCGAAGTGGTGTTTGGGCTTCAGTGTTGAGGCACTAGGGCGCCTGCGTCATCGACGATCGGCAGCCTGATCAAGACCGGGGACAGCGGATTCAGCCTGGACCTACCCACCCCGTAGGACGCCGGCGCAGCGGCCCCATCGGGCTGGTTGCTGTAGGCGTTGTAGGTGCCGCAGAATTGGCCACAATAGACGCCCCCGTGATCGGGGCTGGCCGTCGATGCGTCCGTGCTGCGCGCAGGTTGCGTCTCAGCCGTCGCGGATGCCGTTGCGGCGGCGATCGCTACAGCGACACTGGAGGCCAACACCGGTGCGGCGATGTAGCGGAGGGCGATACGCATGGTGACAGTCCTTAGTTGAGAGTTATCCGTCACCATCGATGATTCCTCTCAAACGGTGCAATGTCGTCATTGCTGACACCCAGCCATGGAGCCCACCAGCTGGAATGAGTCCCTACCTGTCAGCATCCAAGAGGGCCAACGCGTCAAGCCGGTCCTGCGTCCAGCGGGTCAACGGCTCGCGAACATAGAGTCCCCATGTGAATGTGGTGTCCACGCACGCAAGCAAGCGCCGAGCCTGTGGATGCCAGTCGGCGAATTCAGCTGCCAGAGTGGCCGGATCACCTGGAGCTGAC
Source organism: Mycobacterium sp. (assembly GCA_032161985.1). GTDB lineage: Bacteria > Actinomycetota > Actinomycetes > Mycobacteriales > Mycobacteriaceae > Mycobacterium. Next base: position 2,164 of record JAVRPX010000060.1, on the reverse strand, counting down.
CAGGATTCGCGCTTCCGCTCGTCGGCGGGAACGAAACCAACGAAGTTGAGCAGCTCGCCGCCGCGCACCGGGAAGGCCAGCAGGTGTTTGCCGCCGCCTCCCCAGCTCACCAGATACTGCGGCCATCCCCGCAGCCGCGATGCGGGGATCAATCCGCGATAGGCGACGGTGCCGGAGAACACCGGGACAGTGGGATCGACGACATAACGTTGCAGCGCCGAATGGATTCCATCCGCGGCAATGACGACATCGGCCTTGACGCTTAGACCCTTGTCAAAGCTGACCACCGCGAACTCGTCGTGCTACGTCAGACCTGTGCAACGATGACCCGTGTGCACAACCTCTGGAGGCAGCGCGGCGGTTAGGACTGCGACCATATCCGCCCTGTGCACAGCGAGCTGCACGACGCCAGCTGGGTATGTCTCCTCAGCAAGAACACTTCCATCGGAAGTATAGATTCGAAATCCCTTAAGCCGCGAACCAATACGGTTGATTTCCGGGCCTAGGCCGAGCCGAACGAGGACTCTCTGGCCGTTCTGCTGAATTCCGAGGCCCGCCCCGACCTCGCTGAGTTGACGTGCTTGCTCGAAGACTTCTACGTGCGCACCGGTCGCGCGAAGGGCCACCGCTGTGGACAAGCCACCGATGCCCCCGCCGATAACTGCGACCCGCAACAAAGCCATCGACTCCTTTCCACTGCAATGACCGCCGTCGCCCGAGGAGGACGGATCTCCCGGCACGCGCCTGCCGCATCCGTCGTTACCAGCGCTACCTCCAGTGTTGCCACCGCCATGTGCTGCAGCATCATGGTTGACGCCCATAGGTAACCCATGCTGGCAGGCATGACGGCAGATGTGGCAAGCGCCGAGTTGCGACCCCGATGAAGCTCGAATTAGGCAGGGCTGGAGGCTTTCGCGGCGGCGATGGTGAGCCGCGCGATGCGTTTGGCAGTCATTGCCGCGGTCCGGGCGGTGCTAGCCACTTCCGCGGTGGCAAGCGCCCCGTCATACAAGAGGATGAGGGCATCTGCCAACGACGCGGTGTCGGCCACGCCGGTATCTGCGGCAAGCGCGAGGAAGGAGTCGCGCACCCAGCGGCGGTACTCGTTGATGGCCAGCTCCTGGGCTTCGCCCGCCGGCGCCTCGGCGGCGGCGTTGACAAAGGGGCAGCCCCGGAACTCCGGAAGTGCCACGTAGTCGGCGATCGCGTCGAACACCGCGAGGATCTTCTCCTCCGGATCGTCGATGCCGGCCTGTGCTGCATCCACGCGCTCGCGCCACGCATCCAGGCGGCCTCGAAGGTACGCGGCGACGAGTTCGTCTTTCCCGCCGAATATGTAGTACAGCGAGCCCTTTGCCACGCCTGCCTTTTCGATGACGGCGTCGATCCCGGTTGAATGCACCCCGTTGCGGTAGAACAGCTCATCAGAGGCGGCAAGCAGCCGCTCCCGCGCTGAGGGCCGTTTCACCGTCTTCGTCGCCACCACAGCAGGTTATCAGACAGATTTGTCTGATAGACGTAGCCGACGCCTCCCCCGACGCTTCATCCGCCTCTCCCTACCGGCGGCTGGCGTCCGCGAGCAAAGTGGGTTCCGCCGGTGCGAGCGTTGTTGCGGCGCTGCGGCTTCCGGTAACAGCGGGATAACCCAATTGACAGGCCGCCCAGGTGCCCCGCCTGCGGAAGGTCACACCCCATCAAATCAAAGCCAGGAATAAACCGCCGGCCGGTGAATGTTGCGTCGAATCGATCAGACAGATCGGTTCAAATGCTTGAGGAGTGGTCATGACAAGCCCCACCGTGGTTCGGGATCTGGAAGGCAAGGTCGCGCTGGTCACCGGCGCAACGTCGGGAATCGGAAAGGCTGCCGCGATACAGCTGGCCGCGCAGGGCGACACAGTGATCGTGCACGGCCGCGATGTAACACGGGGTGTTGCCGTAGTCGCCGAGATCGAAAACGGCGGCGGCTCAGCCCGGTTCGTGGGTGCGGACCTCACCGAACCGATGGAGGCCCTGCGGCTGGCTCGAGAGGCAAGCGATGTCGACATCCTGGTCAACAACGCCGGTGTCCCCTGGTTTGGCCCGTCGGAAAGGTTGGCCGCCAACACGTTGGATCAGTTGTTCGCCGCCAACGTGCAAGCCCCCTACCTGCTGGTGTCGGTACTGG
>JAVRPX010000059.1:0-2729 GCA_032161985.1 Mycobacterium sp. | reverse complement strand
CGTGCCGCGCTCGATGATCTCGCCACCCCAAACACCCCACGGCTCTTGGCGTTCCAGCGCCGCGTCGAGACACTGACGGCGGATCGGGCAATCCGCGCACAGCGCCTTGGCGCGCTCGAGGTCGATCGGGTTCTCGGCGAACCACAAATCGGGGTCATTGATATGACACGGCACCGACAGCATCGTTCTCTCACGGCATGTCACTGATTCGACGCTCTTCGCGCAAGCGCTCATCGCCGTTGACATGGCTGTTCCTCTGCTTCCTGGTCGTTGTTTCGTCGTCCATCTGTCTTCCGATGGATCCGTGACCAGGTCTTTCGGTGTCCGAATGACTAAGGCCACGGATCCTTTGACTTCGGGTCCGTGGCCTTTTCGGCTGTGTCGAGGCTTTACCTAGATGGTGCCCCGATCCACGGACTTGCCAGTCGCGGTGGCGGTGCGGCGCTTGCGCTGCGTCGGAATGGCAGCTGCGGCACCCGCGGCGGCGTGGGCCCAAAACGCGGGATGCGCCGCGGCAGCGGCGGCGTGGAGGGTCCGCGACATGCCGGCAACGCCTACGCCGGTGAACGCGTTGATGTTCGCCATGATCTGGGCACCCTCCTTTCGACTCGCGGTGTGATCTTGAGGCTAAGCATATCAGCCCAAACCCACAACTGATTTTCTGACCAGCGCTTTTGGCATGATCTTTACGACGATTGGCGGCCTTTGACCATCGCCAGTACGTCGGGGCCATATTGCTCGAGCTTGCGTGCGCCGATGCCGGGGATCGCCACCAGCGCAGCATCATCGGTCGGAAGCGTCTCGGCGATCGCGATCAACGTGTTGTCGGTGAACACCACAAAGGCAGGCACGCTCATCTCCTTTGAGACGCGCAGGCGCCAATCCTTGAGCTGGGCGAACAGCTCCTCATCGATGTCGGACGGGCAGCTTTCGCAGCGCCGCAACATGATCGCGGGCGGCGTGGTCAGCGTGCCGTTGCAGACGCGGCATCGGGGTGTGGCACCGCGCGCTCGTCGGGGCCTGCTGGGGTTGGCGTCGCTGGGCGATTGGGGGGCGATGCCGTTGAGGAAGCGTGAGGGCCGTCGGCCCTGCCGACCTCCCGGTGCCCTTGCCAGCGCCCAACTCAGTGCCAAATGCGTTCTGGCCCTTGTGATCCCGACATAGAGCAACCGCCGTTCCTCTTCGACCGGCTCGCTGTCGGGACCGTGCGCCAATGCGTGCGAGATCGGCAAGGTGCCGTCGGCCAGTCCGACCAGGAACACCGCGTCCCACTCCAGCCCCTTGGCGGCGTGCAGAGACGCCAGCGTGACGCCCTGCACGACAGGTGGGTGTCGCGCGTCGGCGCGCTGCCGCAGCTCGGCGATCAGAGCACCAAGGTCCAGCGACGGCCGTTGCGCGACCTCTTCGTCGACGAGTTCGGTCAGCGCGGCGAGCGCCTCCCATCGCTCACGGGCCTTGGTGCCCGGCGGCGGCTCGGCGGTCAGACCGAGCGGTTCGAGCACCGCACGCACGATGTCCGGAAGTGCGCCATTGCCGTCCTGTTCAGCGTCGCGTTCGGCGGCACGTTGCAGCGCCAGCAGCGCCTGCCGGATCTCCTGGCGGCTGAAGAAGCCCTCGCCGCCGCGGACCTGGAACGGGACACCGGCCTCGGTGAGCGCCTCTTCGTAGACCTCCGACTGCGCGTTGATTCGGTAGAGCACGGCGATCTCCGAGGCCGCGGTGCCCGACTCGATCAGATTCTTGATCTTCTTGGCCACCGCGGCGGCCTCGGCGACCTCGTCGGGGTGTTCGGTGAACGACGGCGCCGGGCCGGGGTCGCGCTGGCCGACCAGGTGCAGCTTGCTGCCTGCCATCCGGCCGCGGGCGGCCGCGATGACACGGTTGGCCAGCGACACCACTTGCGGCGTGGACCGGTAGTCGCGTTCCAGCCGCACCACGGCGGCCTCGGGAAATCGCCGCGAAAAGTCCAGCAGGTAGCGCGGTGTGGCGCCGGTGAACGAGTAGATGGTCTGGTTGGCGTCGCCGACGACCGTGAGGTCATCGCGGCTGCCGAGCCAGGCGTCGAGCACCCGCTGCTGCAACGGGGTGACGTCCTGGTATTCGTCGACGACAAAGCAGCGGTAGCGGTCGCGGAATTCCTGTGCGACGGCGTCGTCATTTTCGATCGCGGCCGCGGTGTGCAACAGCAGATCGTCGAAGTCGAGCAGCGCCATGCCGTCACGCCGGGCTTTGAGCGTTTCGTAACCCGCGTAGACGGTCGCGATCTTCGCGGCGTCCAAGGGGATGTCGCGGCCGACCTGCGCGACCGTTGCCGCGTAGCCCTCGGGGCTGATCAGAGATGCCTTCGCCCATTCGATTTCGCCTGCGAGGTCGCGCACATCGTCGGTGCTGGTTGACAGGCCCGCGCGGTTCGCGGCTTGAGCCACGACCGCGAACTTCGTGTCGAGCAGCTGCCAACCGGTATCACCGACGACGCGCGGCCAGAAGTACGACAGCTGGCGGCGGGCGGCGGCGTGAAACGTCATCGCCTGCACGGTGCCGGTACCGACTCCGTTATCGAGCGCGCGCAGTCGACTGCGCATCTCGCCTGCCGCCCGCTGCGTGAACGTCACCGCCAGTACTTGATGCGGCGCGACGTGTCCCGCCGCCACGAGGTTGGCGATGCGGCGGGTGATGGTGCGTGTCTTGCCTGTGCCGGCGCCTGCCAGCACGCACACCGGCCCACGGGC
>JAVRPX010000058.1:0-9740 GCA_032161985.1 Mycobacterium sp. | reverse complement strand
CTGGAGATCGCCGAGGATCTGCCCGCCGTCGACACGGTGCTGATTCCGGTCAGCGGCGGCGGCCTGGCATCCGGCATCGGCACCGCAGTCAAGGCGCTATGCCCCGACGCCCGCGTCTTCGGCGTCGAACCGGAGCTGGCGGCCGACACCGCGGAGGGTCTTCGCCTGGGACATCGGGTGGACTGGACGGTCGAGGACAGGAACCGGACGATCGCCGACGGCCTGCGGTCACAACCGTCCGAATTGACGTTCGCACACCTGCAACAGGTGTTGGACGGTGTGATCACCGTGTCGGAGACCGAGATCCGCGCCGCCGTGCGAGAACTCGCCTATCAGGCCCATCTGGTCGCCGAAGCGAGCGGTGCGGTGGCGTTGGCCGCTTACCGAAAGGGTGGAACACCGCCGGGTCGCACGGTGATGATCCTGTCGGGCGGCAACATCGAACCGCGGATGCTGCAAGAGATTCTGGCCGGCTGAGTCAGGCCGCGACGACCGGAATCACCAAGGGAACTGAGATGTCGCACTTCTCGTGCATCGAGTGCACCCAAGCGTCTTGCTGCGCGGCGGCCTTCAGAAAACGGCGCCGGCCCGTCCACCCGCACGAACAAGCAGCCGCCAAATGCCCGAACCCGTAGTTGTGTACGGCCACAAGGCCATGCACCAGGACATCAAGCAGGGGCAGATCGCCGACATGTACGTCGATCGGTGCCGCTATCGACATCGTCAACCTCCTACGTCGACCCGACCCCGTTCTTCTGTCAGACGCGCATGCGTATGATCCGGTTCCCATGCTCACCTTGCTTTTACGCAATTCGGTTTCGGGCAGGTCACGACTTGGCCACGCCGACAAGAGCGGCGACCTAGTGCACGCCTTCCATGAGCCGGCTGATCCACGGTGCGATCGCGAACACGATCACGCCTGCGGCAATCGCGACGGCCCCGATGATCCCGAAGTAGGCAAATTCGTGAGCCGGATCGTAGTAGCGGGCCAGCACGCCTGACATCGAGGTGCCAAGGCCGACCGAGAAGAAGTACAACGCCATCATTTGAGCCCGAAAGGCCTCGGGCGCAAGCTTTGTCGTAACCGACAGCCCGATCGGCGACAGCAGCAGCTCTGAAACCGCGAACACCGCCAAGATTCCGAAGATGAGCAGCGCGGGAACCTCCTTGCCCGTCGTGCCCGACATCGGCAGGAATAGCAGAAACGCGGCGCCCATCCCCATCACCCCGTAGGCGAATTTGCGCGGTGTGGTCGGTGCACGATTGCCCAGCCGCGTCCACATGATCGCGAAAAGCGGTGAGAGCGCGATGATCCAGACGGGTTCGATCGAGCCGATCCAGCTCGATGGCGCCGTCCAGCCGAAGATGGACCAATTCATCCGTTCGTCGGAGTAGACCGCCAGCACCGTGAAGATCTGCTGGAACAGCGACCAGAACACCGCATTCGCGATGAACAACGGAATGAAGGCCCGCACGCGGGTTCGCTCGATCGACGCAACTTTCGAGCTGGTCAGCATCACCACGAAATAGGCCGCCGACGCGACCACGATGACGCCGGTAGTCACCTGCGAAAGATTGGACAGTTTGACCAACCCGGTGGTGAACGCCACCACGATCAGCGCCACGACAACGACGAGGACGCCGATAACCCAGCCAATAGAACTGCGCGGCAACGGATTAGGCACCGTACGACCATGAGTGCCGAGATTGCGCCGGAACACCACGTACTGCACAAGCCCCAGTGCCATGCCGACTGCCGCAGCACCGAAGCCATAGTGGAATCCGGCGCGGGTCTGCAGCAGGCCAGTGACCAGCGGGCCGATGAAGGCACCGAGATTGATGCCGAGATAGAACAGGGTGAAACCACCGTCGCAGCGCGCGTCCCCCTTGTCGTAAAGGGTGCCAAGCAACGACGACGCGTTGGCTTTCAAGGCGCCGGAGCCGAGGGCGACAAGCACCAGCCCGACGGCAACCCCCGCCAAGCCCGGCACGATCGCAAGCGCGACGTGACCACACATCACCACCACGCCGCCCCAGAAAATGGTGCGTTCCATGCCGAGAAGCCGGTCGGCGATCCAGCCACCGAGCACGGTCGAGAGGTACACCAGCCCGCCGTAGGCGCCGACGATCCCGGTCGCGGTTGCCTTCGGCAGCCCGAGGCCGCCTTCGGTGACCGAGTAATAGAGGTAATAGCCGAGGATCGTGAGCATCCCGTAGAAGGAGAATCGCTCCCATAGCTCGACTCCGAAAAGGTTGGCCAGGCCGACCGGATGGCCGAACAGGGTGCGTTCGGCGGGGCGGCCCTCCATCTGTCCTACGGCTGCCATGGGAGTCACCCTGCCACCCCACCCCGTTGCTCCGTGGCCGATCGACTCGACAGGCACACACGGCAAAGATGACGCGCAGGCATTTGCAGGAGTTTCGTGCGGCGCAGCACATTTCGGCTGGGCAACCATTCGGTAGTGCCAAGCGCCCGGTGAGCTGGGACCGGCGCCTGCAGGTAGTGTCACCCGGATAGGTGGACGTCCGAAGGGAAGTGAGTGGACGCCGTACTCGGCTTATCGGTAACGCCGTCCGCCGTCGGTCTTGTACTTGTCGAGGGGCAGGACGCCGACGGCGCCACTATGGACCGCGACGCATTCGAGGTCCACTGCCGGGGCCGGGCGGGTCCCCGGCAGACTTCCGAACAGGCGGCCGCTGCGGTGTTGCGCAGTGAAGCGATCGCCGCGACTCACGGCCACCGCCTGCATTCCATCGGCGTGACCTGGAGCGACGACGCCGACGCCGAGGCCTCGCTGCTGTTGAAGTCCCTGTCCGAATCCGGTTTCGACAACGTCGTGCCCGTTCGGCTGCCTGAGGCCACCGAGGCCTTGGCACGGGGGATCGCCGAGGTCATCGGGTACGGCACCACCGCGGTGTGCGTACTCGAGCCCGAGACGGTGATCGCGCTGATCGTTCATCTCCGCGACGGCGCGGTGCAAACCTCGGTCAACCACAGGATCGTGACCGAGGAACACCTGATTCGGTGGCTGAGCACCGTGTTCACCCGCGCCGACTGGCAACCCGAGGCCCTGGTCATGGTCGGCTCGGGCGGTGACGACGAGCTCATGCCGATTCTCGAAGAAGCCCTGTCCGTGCCGGTGTTCGCTCCCGCGGAAGCCCAGCTCGCCCTTGCGCGTGGTGCGGCGCTCGTCTCCGCGCAGAACATCGACTTCGCGTTCACCGACGACGCCAAGAACGTTGCGGAACCTCGCCCCCTCGGACGCCGTAGGCAGCTTGGACAGGCCGGGCCGCTGGCTCTGCTGGTCGCGGGGGTGCTGACGTTCACGGTGTCGGCGTCCGTCGCGGTCAGCCTGCAGCTGGCGCCCAAGAAGGACACGGCCACGTCCCAACCGCGTCCCGCCGCCAAGACCTCCGCGGAGACACCCGCCGCGGCCACTCACCCTTTGCCGCCGGTCGCGATCCCGTCAGCACCGGTCGTCCAGGTGCTGCCGCCGCCTCCGCCGGACGCCCCGCCGGTCGAGGTTGCCCCGCCACCGGTTTATAGCGAGGCGCCGGTCAGCATTCCCGAGGCGCCGGAGGCCGTCACCGACGCACCGCCCGTCGAAGGGGTCCCATCCGAGGCGCCCGCGGCATCTCCGCCGTTACCCCCCGAGCAGCTGGCCCCGCAAGTCGCGCCTGCGCCTGTCGAACGTCCGGGAATCATCAGCCGGATCAGAGACCGGCTGCACGGCGTCAGGGACGACCAAGTGCAACCAGCTCCTGAGCCCGCGCCGCCGCCACCTGACGCCCCGCCGCTGCTACCGCCTGCCTGACCCGCCGGGCCGGCACGCATACGCTCGCTGAGGTGCGGATGCTTCGGGTGACGCTTCGGATCGCGATCGTGCTGGCCGTGGTGCTCGCGCTGGTCGCGGTGGCGACATCGACTCGGTCGGGCCTGCTGTGGCGGCTGAGCACCTTTACCTATCAGGCGAACGTGCTGGCCGCGGCGTACTACCTGTGGACCCTCGCCCGGCCACGTGCGGATGCAAGGATCGGTGTCCGAGGCGCAGTCGTGTTGTATGTGCTGATCGCGGGCGTCATCTGGAATCTGTTCCTGACCGGGCACAGCATGGGGTACACGCCGGCCAACGTGCTGCTGCACCTCGTCGTGCCGGTGCTGGCCCTGACCGATTGGCTGCTCGTCGGGAGGGATCAGGCACAGGTCCGTTGGTGGCAGCCGCTGGTCTGGCTGGCGTATCCGGCGGCCTACCTCGCGCTTGCACTGGCTGTGCTCAACAACGCGGGCCGGCGTGCGCCGTACTACTTCCTCGATCCTGACAGCGTAGGGACGGCCTCTGTCGTCGCGAACATTTGCGTGCTCGCTGGCGGCGTGCTCACGATGGGCTACGCGTTGCTCTACTTGCGCACGATGACGCGCTGACTTGCGGTTACCGGGGTATTCGGTGGCGCCCAATTAGGATGAAAGTGTGCTGACCGCCTATCTCGGAAGAATTCAGACTGTGCGTAGAGCCGTTCGTAATGTGCTTGTCGTGGTGGGCATTGCAGCCAGCGCAACCGCGGGATCCGTTACCACCAGTTCGGCCGGTGTCACCGCGCCGGCCGACGTTGCGAGCATCCAACCGGCTCCAGGCCAGCAGGTGGGTGTCGCGATGCCGGTGACGGTGACGTTCGCGCAGTCGATCGCCAACCGCGCTGCAGCAGAGCGCACCATCGCGATCACCTCGCCCGCGACACCCGCGGGCTCATTCACATGGCTCAATGACCGTGTCCTGCAATGGAATCCGACGGGATTCTGGCCTGCACACTCGAACATCATGGTGACCGCGGGCGGCGCGAAGACCACCTTCGAGACGGGCGCGGCGGTGGTGGGGGTGGCCGACATCGACGCACACACATTCACCGTCAGCATCGACGATCAGGTGGTCCGCACGATGCCCGCGTCGATGGGCAAGCCAAGGCACCCGACACCGATCGGATCGTTCACAGCCCTCGAGAAGCAGGCCAGCGTCGTGATGGATTCACGGACCATAGGCATTCCGCTCAACGACCCCGAGGGCTACAAACTCACCGTCGCCGATGCCGTGCGAGTCACGTGGGGCGGTGTTTACGTCCATTCCGCCCCGTGGTCCGTTGAGTCGCAGGGCAATGCGAACGTCAGCCATGGCTGCATCAATCTGAGCCCCGACAACGCTGCCTGGTACTACGACACCGTGCACATCGGCGACCCGATCATCGTTCAGCAATAGCCGCGTGCAGGTTCTTCGCGGTCGGTGAGGTCGCAACCGTCGCCTGATCGGGGTAGGTGCCGAGCACACGGTCGGCGGTACCCGAGCTCGTCACCGTGAACCAGTAGTGCTCGTTCTTGAAGTGATGTTGGCGATGGTTGCGCCAAATGGATCGGTACACACGGGTTTTCGGTTTGTAGTCACTGTGGATGAGGTAGTGGGTCCACTCGTATCCCAGCCCCAGCATTGAGATGAACACCAGATAGGTGAGGCCCATTCCAAGACGTGGAAACGCGAACACCGCAATGGCAACGGTCAGCGGGATGACCCACAGCAGCGATTTGGTCGGTATGAAGATCAGCGGAACGCTGCGCGGGTCCACGTGGTGTGCCCGGTGTTCTCGTGCGAGCAGCGGGTCGATGGTCAAGCGACCGAGATGCTTTGGGCGCCAGTGCAGGATGAATACGTGAACGATCCACTCGAAGAACGGGAAAAGGGCGATCATCACCAGCGGCACCAACACATCGGTGATCTGCCAGTCGCCGACGATGATGCGCGCGGTCAGCGCGGCGACGAGCATCACGCCAATCATCCACGGGGACGGGTGCTTCCAGAATTCACGGCCCGCGTCCGACAGGGTGAACCCCTTACGAGTGGGGCGGTCGGTCGTGGCGGTCATCGTTGATCCTCCAGGTTGTCAATCACGGTCAGCAGAGCTGCCGTCGCGGGTTCGAGTAAGTCCTGCGCGGCGGTGGCGGCCCTCTCGGGATCGCCTGCGATGATCGCGTCGGCAACCTCGCGGTAAGCCGAAGGCCTGCCGACCTCGTCGGCCATCACGGTCGCCAGAGCTTCAACCGCGGGCTCATAGGTGGCGCGCAGCGTGTTGTACATCAACCGAAACGCGATCGAATCAGCGCCGTCGACCACGTGGTCCCAGAACGTCAGGGCGTGTCGTTGCCGCTCGACCGGGTCGTCCTCGTCGGCCAGCTTCTGCAGCGCGTCATCGAACAGTGCCGCTAGTTCCTGACGCCGCCGCCGGGCGGCCAGCTCGGCGACCTTGGGCCCGTTGTGAAGCCTTGTTTCGAGGATGCTGCGCACGACGGAGAGGTCTAGCTCGCCGGCCCGCATGAGCAACTGAGGGAGAAGGTCGAGTCCGGCGTGGCGCCGGAAGTCTCGCACGGTGGTGGCGTCGCCCTGACGTACCTCCACCAGACCCGCCGCCGAGAGACGCTTGAGCGCTTCGCGCACCGCAGGGCGGGAGACCCCGAGCACCTCGGCGAGCCTGCGCTCACTCGGCAGGGACTCTCCGGGCTGCATCTCGCCGCTGAGCACCTCGGCGACGATCTGGTCGAACACGTCCTCGGGCACGGATCGGCGGTTCACCGGTTGCAGGGCCATGCGGCCAAGGGTGCCAGCCCAGAGGCCAGAGGTCAAGTGGTCTTACCAATTACCGCCTAGGCGGAGGAGAGCTGCGCCTTCATGGCCTCGGCCAGCGCAAGCGCCGCAGAGAGCGGCCGGATCATGACCGTCAGCTCGCTGATCACACCGTCCTCGTCATGCCGGAGGAAATCGCACCCTTCCAATTGCTTGTCGCCGACCCGGGCCTCGAACACCAAGGCGTGATCGCTGGCGTCGGCCGCGCCGATCTCGCGGGTGTAGCGGAAGTCTTGGAACACCTCCACGACGGCCTCCAGAATTCTTCGCACAGCGTCGTGACCCGTGTACGGCGTGAACACGGCCGGGCTGCGAAAGACCACGTCCTCGCGCATCAGGGCGACTGCGGCTTCGACATCTCGGGCTTCGATCGCACTGCGGAAAGGGTGCATGGCTTGACCGCCTCATAGTCAACAAGTTGAATAGGTGTTAATGATACTAAGCCGCGATCGGGAGGCCGTCTAGATGGCGCTTCGTCATGCAGTGCTCGCCGCCCTGTTGGAAGGCGAGGCGTCGGGATATCAGCTCGCAAAGCGCTTCGACGTGTCGGTCGCCAACTTCTGGTCGACCACACCGCAGCAGCTGTACCGCGAACTCGACCGACTCGAGGCAGAAGGACTCGTCGATGCGCACGTGGTGCGCCAGAAGAAGCGGCCCGACAAGCGGGTTTTCACGCTGACCGACATGGGTCGTGCGGACCTGCAGCGGTTCACGGGCGCGCCTGCCAAGCCGGTGGCGATGCGCGACGAGCTGTTGGTCAAGCTGCAAGCCGTCGACGTCGGCGATGCGCACGCGGTCACCAAGGAACTCATGGAGCGGATGGATCGGGCGCACGCGAAGCTGGCCACCTACGACCGGCTGCTCGCCGAGATGCTCGACGGTCGCGACGAAGAGGCCTTCGAACGCGACTCAGAGCGGATCGGGCCCTACCTGACGCTGATGGGCGGGCGGATGTACGAGCAGACGAACATCCGGTGGTGCACAGAGGTGCTCGAGGTGCTCAGCAGGAGGCTTCGATCCTGAACGTCGCGGTGGCGGCGTTGCTCGGATTGTCGGCGAAGTTTCCGTCGGCGGCCCCGGTGATCGTGTACTTGCCGCCTGCGCCGGTCACCTCGGCTTTGCCGATCTCGCCCCAATAGGTGCCCGTGAACCCGCCGAAGTCGCGGAAGTCGACCGACTTCGCGCTCAGCGCATCGCCGGTGTCGATGACCGCGGTGAAACCCTTCGTCTTGCCGGGAGTTTCGATGGTCCACGCCCACCCGGTTTGAGAGCACCTCACGTTGTGCGGATTGCCGGTGTCCTTGCCGTCGATTGTCACCTTCGCCGTGGTACCGCCGAGCGCAGCCTGTGGCGATGAGCAGCCGGCCAGTCCCGCGACGAGCACGGCCGCGGCCACCGCAATGTGTCGGGTCTCCATGGCGCCCGACTCTATTGATATTTGCGTGCCCATGGGCGATTTATTCGCGCAATGCCGCCGCAGTCGCTTCGTCGGCGGGAAGGAACGCCTCGATGCTCAGTTCCGCGGCGGTCAGGTCCAACGCGGTGCCGAACGTCGTGACGGTGCTCAGGAATGTCAGCAGCTTTCCGTCGGAGGTGTACAGCTCGAGCGGCACCGCGACGCCGCCGAGATCGCGGGTCTCCGCCAAACCCCCTGGATACGACTCGATCTCGGCAAGCAGCGCGGACAGCTCGGCCGAGCCGCTGACCGCGGCCTCACGCCGAAACCGCTCGATGAGGTGATGGCGCCATTGCCCGAGATTGCGAATGCGTGGTGCCAGCCCTTCTGGATGCACCGCGATGCGCAGCGCGTTCGGCGCCTCGAGCAGGTGCGGTGCGACACCGTCGAGCAGCACGCCGGCTCCGGCGTTGGCATGCACGATCTGCCAGCCGCGGTCGACCACGACGCACGGAAATGGGTTGTAGGCGTTCAGAACTCGTTCAACGCCCTCCCGGACGGCAGCCATATCGGGGTCGCCAAGGGAGCGTTCCCGGTAGACCGGCGCCAGACCGGCGGCCATCAGCAGCTGGTTCTGTTCGCGAAGCGGCACGTCGAGCACCCCCGCGAGACGCAGCACCATCGCGCGGCTCGGGGCCGATCGGCCCGTCTCGATGAAACTGACGTGGCGGGCGGACACGTCGGCCTCGATCGCGAGGTCGAGTTGGGACAGCCGGCGGCGCTGCCGCCACTCACGCATCAGCGATCCGAACGGGGGACTCTGGACTTGAGCGGCGGTGGTCACGCGCCCAGTGTTGCGTACGGCGGGGGACAGCAGCCACTACCACTCAGGTAATTGCGTCGCCTACCTGGGCGGCGGCACGCTGGTGGCATGAGCGACCAGAAGATTCCACGGTGGCTGCGTTTCGTGCTGATATGCGACCGCACCGGTTCGTCGTGGTACATCGGGACGGGCTTCTTCTTCGCACCCGTGCTCGCCGTGCTTTCACCGTGGCCGACGGTCACCGCGGTGTGCTGGGTGATCATCGGCCTGGCCGGGCTCTGGCTCGGGCTGCTCGGCATCGCGATGGCCACCGGCCTGGCGTTGGTGCTACGGACGGGCGCCGAGATACCGGAGGATTACTGGCGCTCAATCATCGACTATCCGACTAATTCGCGACCGGGCGTTTCGACGCGCCTTGATAGTCGACCTGCCAGTGCTTGATGCCGTTGAGCCAGCCCGACCGTAGCCGCTCCGGCGGCGAGATCGGCGTCAGGTTCGGTATTTCGTCTGCGATTGCGTTGAAGATCAGGTCGATTGTCATCCTGGCCAGGTTGGCGCCGATGCAATAGTGCGCGCCAGTGCCGCCAAACCCCACGTGTGGGTTGGGGTCTCGCAGAATGTTGAAGGAATACGGGTCGTCGAACACGTCCTCGTCGAAGTTGGCGGAGCGGTAGAACATCACCACCCGCTGACCCTTCTTGATCTTCATGCCCGACAGCTCGGTGTCCTCGAGCGCGGTGCGCTGGAACGAGGTGACCGGGGTGGCCCATCGGACGATCTCGTCGGCAGCGGTCGCGGGCCGCTCCCGCTTGAAAAGCTCCCATTGGTCCGGGAAGTCGGTGAACGCCATCATGCCCTG
>JAVRPX010000057.1:0-3076 GCA_032161985.1 Mycobacterium sp. | reverse complement strand
TGTTCCAGTTCGTCAAGAGCGCCAAGTGGAAGGTGGGCGAGGAGGCGGCCTTTCGCGAACTCGGCCGCCTGTACGACGAGCAGGGCATCGGCGGCCCCGTGCAGTGGCACAAGATGGGCGCGGGCTGGTCGTGGTCGCGCAAGCCCGGCACCGACGTCGATCATGCGGCGGCCGCCGCCGACGGTTGGGCGGAGATCTCCCGCAGGCTGGCCGAGCAACGGCACGACTTCTATGTCCTCGACGAATTCACCTATCCGCTGAAGTGGGGGTGGGTCGACGTCAACGAGGTGATCGCGGTGCTGACGTCGCGGCCCGGCACGCAGCACGTCGTCATCACAGGGCGCGATGCGTCGCAGCCGTTGCTCGACGCCGCGGACCTGGTCACGGAGATGACGAAGGTCAAGCACCCGATGGACGTCGGCCGCAAGGGCCAAAGAGGCATCGAGTGGTGAGCACGCCCGCGGTCGTCATTGCCGCGCCTGCGTCGGACAGCGGAAAGACCACCGTCGCAACGGGTTTGATGGGTGCGCTGCGCCGGGCGGGGCGGCAGGTCGCGCCGTTCAAGGTCGGTCCGGACTTCATCGACCCCGGCTACCACGCGCTGGCGGCGCTGCGGCCGGGCCGCAATCTCGACCCCGTACTGGTGGGGGAGCGGCTGATCGGCCCGCTGTATCGGCATGGCAGTGCAGGCGCCGACATCGCTGTTGTCGAGGGCGTGATGGGACTGTTCGACGGGCGCATTGGCGAGAACCCGACTGGAACTGCCGAGGGGTCGACCGCGCACGTCGCCGCGCTGCTGGGCGCGCCGGTGATTCTGGTTGTCGACGCGCGTGGCCAGAGCCACAGCATTGCGGCTCTGCTGCACGGCTTTTCGACATTCGACCAGTCGGTGCGTATCGCCGGGGTGATCCTCAACCGGGTCGGCTCGGCTCGGCACGAGGAGGTGCTGCGGCAGGCCTGCGAGCATGCCGGCGTGCCGGTGTTCGGCGCGATCCCGCGTGCCGACGAACTGTCCGTCCCGTCACGGCACCTCGGCCTGGTCACCGCCGTCGAACACGGCGCGCAGGCGCGCGCCGCCGTCGAGGCGATGACCGCACTGGTGGGACGCCACCTCGACCTCGTCGGTATCGCCGCCGTGGCGGCCAGTCGAGTGACCGACGAGCCGTGGGACCCTGCCGTCGCCGCGCCCGCCGCCGGGAACGTCACGGTCGCGCTTGCAGCGGGAAAGGCATTCAGTTTCGGCTACGCCGAGCACGGCGAACTGCTGCGCGCGGCGGGGGCCGACGTCGTCGAGTTCGACCCGTTGACCGATCCGCTGCCGCCGCAGACCGCGGCCCTGGTGCTGCCCGGTGGATTCCCCGAGCAGTTCAGCACCGAGCTGTCGACCAATGATGTTGTGCGTCAACAGATCCGCGAGTTGGCGGCCGGTGGTGCGCCGGTACACGCGGAATGCGCGGGCCTCACCTATCTCGTCGACGAGCTCGACGGGTATCCGATGTGTGGTGTGTTGTCCGGATCGGCGCGGTTCACCGACCGGCTCACGCTTGGTTACCGGACGGCCGTGGCGGTGGCTGAATCTCCGCTGCACACCATCGGCGATCGCATCATGGGGCATGAATTTCACCGCACCACAGCCGCGTTCGCCGATAGTTATCCGCCCGCGTGGGTGTTCCCGCGCCAGCGGGAGATGTCCCCCGTCGGACGTGACTTGCCCGCGGTCCGCGATGGCGCCATTGACCGCGGAGTTCACGCCGGCTACCTGCACACCCACCCGGCCGCGCACCCGCAAGCGATAACCCGCTTCGTGGCCGCGGCCGCAACCTCTAAGCTCGCCGGGTGACCGAGAACGCCTACTTGGTCGGCCTGCGTCTGGCCGGCAAGAAGGTCGTGGTCGTCGGCGGCGGCACCGTCGCGCAGCGCCGCCTTCCGCTGTTGATCGCCAACGGCGCCGACGTGCACCTCATCACCCGCAGCGCAACCCCGGCTGTCGAAGGCATGACGGGAATCACATTGACGCTCAGGGAGTTCCGCGACGAAGACCTCGACGGCGCGTGGTATGCGATCGCGGCCACCGACGACCCTGACGTCAACGCTGCCGTCGTCGCCGGGGCCGAACGCCGGTACATCTTCTGTGTGCGCGCCGACGTCGCCCGCGAGGGCACCGCCGTCACGCCCGCTTCGTTCGAGTACGAAGGCCTGTCTGTCGGGGTGCTGGCAGGCGGCGAGCATCGCCGGTCGGCCGCCATCCGGTCGGCCATTCACGAGGCACTACAACGCGGTGTCATCACTGCCGAGGCGCCAGGTGTCCTGCACGGCGGCGTCGCGCTGGTCGGCGGCGGACCCGGCGACCCGGAACTGATCACCGTGCGCGGCAGGCGGCTGCTGGCCAACGCCGACGTCGTCGTCGCCGACCGGCTCGCCCCTCAGGAGCTGCTCGCCGAACTTCCGCCGCAGGTCGAGGTCATCGACGCCGCCAAGATCCCGTACGGGCGCGCGATGGCGCAGGACGCCATCAACGAGGTCCTCATCGACCGGGCCAAGGCGGGCAAGTTCGTCGTGCGGCTCAAGGGGGGCGATCCGTTCGTGTTCGCGCGCGGGTATGAAGAGGTGATCGCGTGTGCGGATGCTGGGATTCCTGTCACAGTTGTGCCGGGTGTGACGAGTGCCATAGCAGTTCCCGCGCTGGCCGGCGTTCCGGTCACCCATCGGGCCGTCACGCACGAGTTCGTGGTGGTCAGCGGCCATGTTGCGCCCGACCACCCCGAATCGTTAGTGAATTGGAACGCACTGGCCGCGCTCTCGGGCACCATCGTGTTGCTGATGGCCGTCGAGCGCATCGAGTTGTTCACCAAGGCACTGCTGGAAGGCGGACGACCTGCGGATACACCGGTGCTCGTTGTCCAGCACGGCACCACGACGGCTCAGCGGACCCTGCGCGCGACACTCAATGACGCGCCCGAGCGCATCCGCGAAGAGGGCATCAGGCCTCCAGCGATCATCGTGATCGGCTCCGTCGCGGCTTTCGGCGGTTAAGGATTCTTAAGATTACTGTAAGGTAACCCGCTATGACGGCTCT
>JAVRPX010000056.1:0-5279 GCA_032161985.1 Mycobacterium sp. | reverse complement strand
TCCGCGGACGCGACAGGGTCGCCGCTGCAGACCTCCTCGATCGCTTCAAGCGCACAGCCGCCGGAGAACACGGCCATCCGGGCGAGAAGCTGTTGTTCGGCGGCGTTGAGGAGCTCGTATGACCAATCGATGGCTGCGCGGAGTGTGGCGTGCCGCTCAACGGCGCCCCGTCGTCCGCCGGCCAGCACTTGAAATCGGCGGTCGAGGCGTCGCGCAAGTTCGGTGGGACCCAACGCGATTACCCGCGCGGCCGCCAACTCGATGGCCAGCGGCACACCGTCGAGGCGCTGGCAGATCTCCACCACCGCACGGGCGTTGTTGTCGGTCAGCGCGAAGTCGGCCTTCACATGCCGTGCCCGCTCGACGAACAGACTCACTGCATCGGTGCTTCTGAGGTGGTCGATGTCGTCACCGGGAGCACCGGCTTCCAAAGGGGGCAGCGCAATGAGTTGTTCTCCGTCGACCGCCAGGCCTTCGCGACTGGTCGCCAGCACGACGACCCCCGGGCACTCTCGTTCTAAACGAGTCACAAACCGCGCCACTGCGCCAACCAGATGCTCGCAATTGTCGAGCACCAGCAACATCTGTTTGTTGGCCAGCATCTCGAGCAGAGACTCCTCCAGCGACTGTCCGGTCCGAGAAGTCAGCCGGAACACGGCCGCTACTGCCGCTACCACGCCGTTGGGATCGCGTACTGGTGCAAGCTCCACCAGCCAGGCACCCTCGCGGTAGTGGGGCAGAAGCTCGGCGGCGACTTGATTTGCCATGCGGGTCTTGCCGACACCACCGACCCCCGTGACCGTCACCACGCGGGAATCCTCCAGTGCAGAGGCAACCCGAGAGACTTCGGCTTGGCGCCCGATGAATGAACTGACCTGGGCAGGCAGGTTTCCGGGGAACGCGTCGAGACTCCGAAGCGGCGGGAAGTCCTCTGGGTGGTCGGCCCGGATGAGCTGGAAAACCTGCAGGGGACGGCCGAGGTCACGCAGACGGTGTTCGCCCAGATCGATCAGCCCTGTGCCGTCGGGAAGTTCGTCACGCACGAGCGCCTCGGTTGCGCCGGAGACGACGATCTGTCCGCCGTGGGCGGCCGCCATCAGCCGGGCGCATCGGTTGATCGGTAGGCTGGCGTAGCCGCTGTCGTCGACGATGACGGCCTCGGCCGTGTGCAGTCCGATCCGTGCACTCAGTGGTGCAGACGTGCGCCAGTTCTGTTCCGCTAGAGCCTGTTTGATCGTAACGGCCGAAGCAACGGCGTCGCCCGCCGTGGAGAATGCAGCGGCCATGCCGTCGCCCATCCGTGAGAACACATAACCGCGATGCTCCGCAACAGCCTTCTCCAGCAGCTCGTCATGGCGGACCATGGCCGCCTTCATCGCGACCGGATCCTGCTCCCACATGCGCGTGGACCCCTCAAGGTCCGTGAGCAGAAAGGTCACGGTGCCCGAAGGTAGCTGCCCCGTCATGCCCCCAACCCCCGCTGATCTCGGGTTACAGGAAGCTAAGGGTAACTGGCCGCCACGATGTCGTGGACGAATTGCGCCAGCCCCGGCTCGACATCGTCGTAGTAGCGGGTGAACCGTTCGTCGGCCAGATACATCTCCACGAGGTTGCGGTGCATCTCTTCGCCGCAGTCGTAGTACCGCTCGATCGACGCGCGGTGCCGCACCGCCAGGTCGTTGGCCTCAGCGGAGCCGGGTACGGTGCCGTTGCGCTTGGCCTGAGCCAACGCCTCCAACAGCGCATCGCCCTCTGCCTTGATCGCGATCCAGTCCTGCTTGTCGAACTGCGAAACCCGTTGCTGCGACTGCTTCCACGCGTCCGTCTCGCCCCAGCGCTCTTCGGCCTCGGCCGCATACTCCTCACCGAATGCGGTGGTGCCGAAGATCTCGACCTGCTCCTCCACGGTCAGCTGAATGCCGCTGCGGTGTGCGTTCATCAGTTCCTCCACTGCCTTGATGGTGTGTTGCAGCCGGTCGGCCTGGTCCAGCAGCAGCCCGTGTTGGCGCCGCAGGTGCTCGAGCACATCCGCACTCGAGTCGTCTAGGACCTTGCGGATCTCGTCGAGCGGCATCCCGGCCGACCGGTACACCAGCACAAGGTGCAGCCGCTCGATGTCGGCGTCGGTGTAGCCGCGGTAGCCCGCCGGGGTACGGACGCTCGGCACAACCAGGCCGATGTGGTCGTAGTGGTGCAGGGTGCGCACGGAGACACCTGTGAGGGCGGCTACCGCGCCGACGGTGTTGGCGTCCATACCGCCACTATCGACCCTGACGCCGCGTGAGGGTCAAGCGGATTTCGATTTGGTCAATCGTCGGAGTGCCGGCGCGCGATAAGCACCACCAGGATCGCCAGCACACCGGCGGCGATGGCGGCGGCCAGCGGCAGCCGTGACGGCTCGGGGCCGATCAGCGGCGTCGTGGTCGGACCCGAGACGGGGTTGGGCGCGGTCGCCACAGTGGATTTCGCTTGTGCCGCAGCCTCTTTCGCGGCCGACGCGAGGTCGCCGTTGGTGTCTGCCAGCTTCGAGGCAGTGGGCGCCTTCTTCGGCGGTGCTTTCTTGGCTGCGGCCTTCTTCGCAGGTGCCTTCTTCGCCGGTGCTTTCTTCGCGGCCTTCTTGGCAGGTGCCTTCTTCGCAGCCTTGGCCGGCGGCGTCGCAGGGGGCGCGGGTGGTTCGGCGGCAGGCGGGACGGATTCCGCGCCGGGAGCGACGGCCGGGGGTACGGCGTCAGGCTTCTCGTCGGGTCGATCCTGCTGGTCTGCCATTTGGCTGCTCCTTTGCAGTTTCTTGTCTACCCCGCAGTTGTCCCCATCATGCCAGGGTGGGGTCGGCGCCTAACCCGTGACGGCCAGGGCGGCCGCCAGGGTCAGCGCGACGACCATGATCGTCAGTTCGAACAGCGACCGCGATCGCGACACCACCGCCGTGGCGCGGTGCGAACGTGCGGCGGGCAGCCACATCGTCCGGTTGCGGTATGCCACCACGACCAGCACCGCCGTCACCACGACCTTCGCGGACAGCAATCGGCCGTATCCCGTCGCATACAGCTGACTCGGCGAGGCGATCGTCACGGCCGCGCCAATCAAACCGCCCAGCAGCAGCGCCGCCACACACACCAGAGACAGCTGCGAGAATCGCGGCAACACCCTTGCCCACTGGCCGCGGTGCACGACCGTGAGCATCAGCGCCGCCAGCACGCCGCACCACAGCGCCGCCGCAAGGATGTGTACGGCCACGGCCACCCCGCCAACCGCACTCTCGGAGAAATGCCCGGTGAGGGGACGCGCCGCCACCCCGGCAGCGGCGAAACCCGCGACCGCGACGTTCGTCGCCTCCGAACGCGGTGCCGCCACCAGCGCCAGACAAACGAGCCCCGCCGCTACGGCGCTGAACAGTCCCGACCGTCCCGCGGTCGTGTGCAGGGCGAAGTCGACCGTGGTGTGCAGGCCGAGTCGGGAGACGGGAATCGCCGCGGCCTGTGCGGCGGCCACACCGAGCCGGAGCAGCTCGGCAAGCAGCCAGACGGCGGCGGCGATCGTCAACGGTGCGGTGGCGCGGCGGATCAGCTCACCGCGGTATCGGTCGATGTCGAGCATCGGCACCGCGGCCAAACCCAACGCGACGACCGCCGAGCCGTCGGCCAGTGCCCGCACCAACGTCGCCGCCAGTGAGTTCTGTGGCCGGGCGAGCGACCACGCCGCCAACGACGCGACCACCACGACCAAGGCTCCGCCGGCCACCGCCCGTCGACGGGTCACCCCTGCCGTCGCACCGCCCAGAACGCGCCTGCGGCGACGACCACACCGGCCGCGACGAAGAACGGCCACACCGGAATTCCGTCATCCGACGGATTTGTTGTGGACGCCGACGGACCGGGGGTGCCGGTACTGGCCACGGTGAGCCGGAACGACCAGGACCCGGAGACCACGTGCCCGTCGGCCGACGTCACCCGGTAGTTCACCGTGTAGGTGCCGGACGGGCCGAGCGGCCGTACGCCGACGCTGATGACTGCGCCGTCCACTTGTGGGTCGCCGGTCGACCACAGGTTGCCGTCGGGGCCGACGACCGTCATGGCCGCGAACTGGGGTTGCAAGGCCTCGTTGAACGTGGCGCTCACCTTTTGCGGACCCTGGGACAGCTCGGTGTTCTCCACTGGGTCGGTCGCAACGCGCGTGGCGTGCGCCGACGCGACGCCCGCGCCGGCCACCGCATCTACCGTCAACGACATGGCCAGAACCAACATCGCGAGAATGCGATTCACCCTCAGACCAGGCCCAGTCGGGCCATCAAGTCGGCGTCGATGCCGTCGAGCTGTTGGGCAATCGCGGCGTGCGCAGCGCGACGGCGCGACGCAGGCATATTCTCGGCGGCCGTGACAGCGGCCGAGAGGTCGCGAAGCCGCTCGGTGATCGCGGAGACGAACTGCTTGGTCTCGGCGTCCTTCGGCTTCTTCTCGGCAACCAGTCCCAACGAGTGTTCGGCCCCGGCGATCCGCGCCGACAGCGCAGCGCCGTGCCCGGAGAACTGACCGATCTGGCTGAGCGGGACGCCCAGCCGGTCGGCGCGGCGTTCGTCGACAAAACCGCGCGCGGCGATCGCGGCACGGTAGACGAGCGGCACCGCAATGGGTGCCAGTAGCCGGGTCACAGTGAGCACGCGACGAATTCGCGTGGGGGAGAACAACTTACCTTCGCGGGCCGCCTTCAGCTGAGTCTCGGCGACCTTCACCGCGGCCTTGTCGCTGTCGCGCTGCGCTCTGAGTTGCGCCTTCAGCGCATTGGTTTCGGCCCTATGGTCAGCCTTGATGCGACGGGCCTCGTTCTTCGCGGCGAGCCTGGCCTCGAGCTTGGCCTTCGCCTTGATGGCGCGGGCCTCGGCCCTGCGGGTGGCGCGGGTTTTGCGCTTGAACAGGCTCATCCCGGCGGCCTCCCGGTCATCTCGTTGACGATGCATAACAAAGCAGTGATGGTGCAGCCCAACACTATCGTCCGGATCATGTTCCGCTCCGGTGCGTCCCGCTGACGGGTAGATTCAGCGCGACAGCAAACAGTTGATCGTGGTTGTGCGAGAATGATCGGATCTCTCAATAGCCGGGCCGGTGGCGCCCTGAAGGGTGGTATCGAAGTGGGTTCGCGTGTGCGCATCGCCGCTGCGGCCTGCCTCGTGGCTTGTGGCCTGTTGGCCGGTGGTGCCAGCGCTTCCACGGCCTTTGCTGATTCTCCACTGATCGGTGAAGACTCCGGCGGCAAGCCCAGTTCCGGTGAGAAGCCGAAGCCCA
>JAVRPX010000055.1:0-14274 GCA_032161985.1 Mycobacterium sp. | reverse complement strand
CACGGTGATCCCGCAGAACCGCACCGCGGTTCCCGTCGAATGGGACACGGTTCGTGCGCAGTTGGAAAGGCTGGCCCACGAGCTCCAGCCGACGGAGCCCGGGGGAGTCGCCCCGCTGGGTTCGGTCATCAACACCGCCGCCGACAACCTGCGGGGTGAGGGCGCCAACATCCGCGACACCGTGATCAAGCTGTCGCAAGCCTTTTCAGCGCTCGGCGATCACAGCACCGACATCTTCTCGACCGTGAAGAATCTGGCGATTCTGGTATCGGCGCTTCAGGACAGCACCGACTTGATGCGCCAGCTCAACCAGAACCTGGCGTCGGTGACCGGGCTGCTCGCCAACGATCCCAACGAAGTGGCCAACGCGGTCAGCGATCTCAACAATGTCGTCGGAGAGGTCCAGACGTTCGTGGCCGACAACCGGGAAGCGCTGGGCACCACGTCGGACAAGTTGGCAGGTGTGACCCAGGCGTTGACCGACAGTCTCGGCGACGTCAAGCAATTCCTGCACGTGGCACCCAACACGTTGCAGAACTACGTCAACATCTGGCAACCCGCCCAGGGCGCGATCAGCAGCGTGCCGATGATCAACAACTTCGCCAATCCGATTTCCTTTCTGTGCGGCGCTATTCAGGCGGCGTCACGGCTGGGCGCCGAGCAGTCGGCGAAGCTGTGCGTGCAATACCTGGCGCCGATCATGAAGAATCGCCAATACAACTTCCTGCCCGTCGCGCAGAACGTCTTCGTCGGTGCCACGACGCGGCCGAATGAGCTCACCTACAGCGAGGACTGGATGCGGCCGGACTACATTCCGCCGCAGCCGCCACCCGCCGCAGTGCCTCCACAAGCGCAGGCTCCTGCGCAGGCACCGGGCGGGCCGCCGCTTCCCGCAGAGGCGCCGATCGCGACCAACCCGGCCGACGGCCTGACCGGACTGATGCTGCCCCCTGGGCCCACGCGCGAGCAGGGGAGGGTCGGACCATGATGCGGGCCAAGTGGATACGCCTCGCCGTCAGCGTGATGGTTCTCGCGCTCGCATTGGCCGGCTGCGCCGACTGGCAAGGGTTGAACTCGCTTCCGCTGCCGGGTGTGCAGGGCACTGGCCCTGGCGGGTTCACCATCAAGGCGCAAATGCCCGACGTTGACAACATCGAGCAGAACTCCCGGGTGCGTGTCGGCGATGTCAACGTCGGCACCGTCACCAGGATCGAGCGGCAGGATTGGCATGCGCTGGTCACGATGCGGCTCAACGGCGACGTGCAGCTGCCCGCCAACGCGACGGCCAAACTCGGCCAGACCAGCCTGCTGGGATCGCTGCACATCGAGCTCGCGCCGCCGACCGAGGAGCCGCCGCAGGGCAAGCTGCACGAGGGCTCGCTCATCCCTTTGGCATCGTCCGGCAAGTATCCGAGCACCGAGCAGACGCTGTCGGCAATTGCATTGCTGCTCAACGGTGGTGGGATCGGCAACATTCAAGACATCACCGACGCGTTGAGCATCGCGTTCGCCGGTCGAGAAAACGACCTGCGCAGCCTGATCGAACAACTCGACAAAGCCATCGGCTACCTCGACGACCAGAAGCACGACATCATCGCGGCCACAGAGAGCCTCAACAACCTCGTCGGTCAATTCGCCGAGCAGAAACCTGTGGTGGACAAGGCTTTGAAGACCATCCCCGACGCCCTTGCCGTGTTGAAGGACCAGCGAAACAACCTCACAGAGGCGGTTGCCCAGCTCGGTAAGTTCAGCGCGCTGGCCGCCGACTCGGTCAATCAGACCAAGGAAGCACTCGTCCAAGAGCTCAAAGACCTTGGGCCGGTGGTGCAATCACTGGCCGACGCAGGCCCGGCGCTGACCCGCGCGCTGAGCTTCCTGCCCACCTTCCCGTTCCCCAAGGAGACGCTGACCAACTGGATGCGGGGCGACTACGCCAACCTGACGTTGATACTCGACCTGACGTTGAGCCGGATCGACTCGGGATTCTTCACCGGATCGCGGTGGGAGTGCGATCTGACTTGGCTGGAGATTCAGTGGGGCCGCACCATCGGCCAATTCCCCAGCCCGTGCACGGGGAGCGCCCCGCCGAACGGCGCAGGCAACCCGTTGATCGCTCCGTATCACTGGGATCAGGGGCCCTGAGATGATTTTGACGAGACAGATCCTGATCCAGATGGCGATCTTCCTGCTCGTGTCGGCTACGGCGCTTGCGGTCATGGTCTTCGGCTACATGCGGTTGCCCGAATTGTTGGGGGTGGGGCAATACCGAGTAACACTGGAGCTGCCTGAGACCGGCGGACTGTATCCGCGGGGCAACGTCACCTACCGCGGCGCCCAGGTCGGCACGGTGAAAAGCGTCCACCTCACCGGTTCCGGCGTCAGGGCGGAGCTGACGCTGGACTCAAATGTCAAGATTCCCGCCGATGTCGAGGCCGAAGTACACAGTGTGTCCTCCGTCGGTGAGCAGTACGTCCAGCTGCTGCCCCGAAGCGGGAGCGGACCGATGTTGAAGGACGGCGACGTGATCCAACAGGACCGCACGACGGTCCCGACGGACATCAACAAGGTCTTGGCCGACACGACCCGCGGCCTTGAGGCGATCCCGCACGACAACCTGAAGACCGTCATCGACGAGGCGTACGTCGCGGTGGGCGGTCTCGGCCCGGAGCTTCGCCGGCTGGTCGACGGCAGCACCGACCTGGCCATCGATGCGCGAAAGAACCTGGGCCCGTTGACCACCCTGATCGACCAGTCCAAGCCTGTACTCGATACGCAGACGGAGACCGCCGGGTCGATCCAGGCGTGGGCGTCGAACCTGGCAAGCATCACCACACAGCTGCAGAACCAGGACGCCGCCGTGGCCGGAATCCTGGACAAGGGGCCGGGCGCGGCCGATGAGGTGCGCGCGTTGTTCGACCGGGTGCGGCCGACGCTGCCGATCGTGCTGGCCAACCTTGTAAGCCTCGGCGAAGTCGCCGTCACCTACCAGCCGAGCCTCGAACAGCTACTGGTGCTGTTGCCCCAGGGCACCGCCGTCACGCAGGCCGTCGGGGTGCACAAGCGGAACACCAAGCAGGACTACGAAGGCGATGCCTTGGTCTTCAACCTCAACCTGATGATCCCTTTGCTGCCGGCGCCGATCCCTCTCCCGCCGCAGCAGCTGCCGCCGCCGTGCACCACAGGCTTCCTGCCCGCGCAGCAGCAGCGGGTGCCCACCTTCGAAGATTATCCCGACAGGCCGCCGGGCGATGTCTACTGCCGCGTCCCGCAGGACGCGCCGTTCAATGTCCGCGGCGCCCGCAACCTGCCATGCGAAACCGTCCCTGGCAAACGCGCCCCGACGTGGCAGCTGTGCGAGAGCAATGAGAACTACGTGCCGCTCAACGACGGCTACAACTGGAAGGGCGACCCCAACGCGACGCTGTCCGGGCAGCCCGTTCCACAGCTGCCGCCCGGCTCGCCACCTGCACAAGCAGTTCCTCCGTCGGGCCCGGCGCCGCCGCCGATAGCGGCCGCCGAGTACGACCCCGCAACAGGCACGTACGTTGGACCGGACGGGCGTGTGTACACACAGTCCAACCTGGCCCAAAGCGCCACAGAGGAGCAAACATGGCAGACGATGCTGCTGCCCCCGACGGGGAACTGAGCAAGTCGACCGCCACCGAGGAGACGTCGAGCGCCACCGAGCCGGAGTCGGCCGGAAGCGAGACCGCCGAGGCGGCCGATACCGAAAAGGCTACGGACGGCGAACAGGACAGCGCCGGCGACATATCAGAGGAGAGCGCCGAGGACAGCGCTGACTACGACGAGGAAGCCGCGCCCCCCAAGCCGGCAATGTCGCACCTGCGATTGGCGACGATCGTCGGGCTGGTCCTTGTGGTGGCGCTCGCCGGACTCACCGGCTGGCTGGGGTTCCGGACCTACCAGTCGCATAAGGCCGATGAGGAGCGCAAGCTTTTCCTCCAAGTCGGTAGGCAGGGTGCGCTGAACCTGACCACGATCGACTGGCAGCAGGCCGACGCGAACGTGAAGCGCATTCTGGACTCGGCGACGGGAACCTTCTACGACGACTTCCAGAAGCGTGCGCAGCCGTTCGTCGAGGTCGTCAAGCAGGCGCAGTCGAAGTCGGTCGGCACCATCGCCGAGGCGGGTCTGGAGTCCGAAACCGATAATGGCGCTCAGGTGCTTGTCGCGGTGACGGTCAGGACGTCCAATGCCGGTGCGCCCGAACAAGCTCCACGTGCATGGCGGATGCGTATCTCTGTGCAGAAGGTCGGCGATGAGGCCAAGGTGTCCAACGTGGAGTTCGTGCCGTGAGCAAGCACAGCAGCGGAGACAAGACCACAGAGGAAGAGACCACAGTGGCGCCGATCGACACCGAAACCGAGAAGGTCGACGAGGCCGACGAGCCAACCGAAACGGCCGATGAGGCGTCGGAGTCCGCTGAACCGGAGAAGCCCAAGAGGCGCATCCAATGGGCGCGGGTGTTCGCGTTCGGTGTGCTGCCCGCCGTGGCGCTGATTCTGGCGCTGGGCGCCGGATACCTGAAGTGGATGGACAATTCGGTACGCGACAGCGAAAACGCGCGCGACGCATCGGTGCAGGCGGCCAAGGACAGCACGACCGCGCTGCTGTCGTACAAGCCCGACACCGTCGAGCAGCAGCTCAATGCGGCGCGCGACCTGCTGACCGGCGAGTTCCGCGACTCCTACACCTCGCTGACCAACGACGTCGTGATCCCGGGTGCCAAGCAGAAGCAGATCGCTGCGGTAGCAACGGTTCCCGCCGCTGCGTCGGTGTCAGCCAAGCCCAACCACGCCGTGGTGCTGGTGTTCGTCAACCAGACCGTAATCGTCGGTCAGGATGCGCCGACCGACACGGCGTCCAGCGTGCGGGTGACACTGGACAAGGTCGGCGATCGCTGGCTGATCTCCAAATTCGACCCGGTATAGCGTGACCGAACCACAATGGCTCGACGTAACGACGCCGGCCGTGCAGCTGCGTGCGTTGACGTGGGGCCCGGCCGACGCGCCAATCGCGTTGTGCCTGCATGGTTTCCCTGACACCGCTTACGGATGGCGCAAGGTCGCCCCGTATCTGGTGGACGCGGGGTGGCGGGTGGTGGCGCCGTTCATGCGTGGCTATGCGCCGTCGTCGCTCGCGTCGGACGGCAGCTACCATGTCGGCGCGCTGATGGACGACGCGCTGCGGGTACTGGAAGCGGCAGGCCCGACGGGACGCGATGTGTTCATCGGTCACGACTGGGGAGCCATCGCCGGCGCCGGCCTTGCGGCGATGCCCGACAGCCCTTTCACCAAGGCCGTCATCATGTCGGTACCGCCATCTGCGGCGTTTCGTCCGCTGGGTAAGGTGCCAGACGTCGGACGGCTCGCCGCGCTCTTGCCACGTCAGCTGCTGCGCAGCTGGTACATCATGTACTTCCAATTACCTTGGCTGCCAGAGCGTTCGGCGGCATCGGTGGTGCCACGGCTGTGGCGTGATTGGTCGCCCGGATACCACACGGACGAGGACCTGCGCCACGTCGACGACGCGATCGGTGCGCCGGACCGCTGGCGCGCCGCGCTCGGGTATTACCGCGCGACGGTGCGCAACAGCCGCCCGCCGGCGCAGTACGCCGAACTGCATCAGCATTGGCTGTCGGCGCCCCGACTGCCCACCCTTTATCTGCACGGCACGGACGACGGTTGTGCGACACCGCAATACGCGCACTGGGTGGAACGGGTGCTTCCCGACGGCAGCGAGTCGGCGATTGTCGAACATGCAGGTCACTTCCTACAGCTAGACCAGCCTGATGTCGTCGCGCGTCACATCGCCGACTTCATTGGGCGGGCGGCCTAGGGCTTCTTCAGGCCGGGATGGTTACGCGCGACCAACGGTAGCAGCAGCCGGCGCGGCGTGAGGTGATTGATCACCGCCGCAATGCGGTTGGGCATTCCGGGAACGATCACACCCTTACCCGACGCGAGGCCGTCGACCGCGGCCTTGGCCACCGCGTCGGCCTCCTGCCAGAGGAACTTCGGCAGCGACTTCTCGGCTTCTTCGTCGGGAATGCCCACGGCCTCGCCGAACCCGGTGCGCACAGGGCCAGGACACACCGCCGCGGCCGTGACTCCGGTGCCCTTGAGCTCTTCGCGCAGCGCCTGGGTGTAGGACAGCACGAAGGCCTTTGCCGCGCCGTACGATGCCTGCCCGGGTACAGGTCCGAACGCGCCGACCGATGCGACGTTGAGCACTGCACCCCGTCCACGCTTGACCATGCTGGGGACGAACCGGCTGCACAGGTCAACCACGGCTGCGACGTCGACCTCGATCAGGTTGAGTTCGGCCTCTGGACTCGATTCGGCGACCGGGCCCACTGTGGCGAGGCCGGCGTTGTTGACCAGGATGTCCGTTACCACACCGAGAGCCGCCACCTGGTCGAACAGGGTTGCGCGCTCGTCGCGGTTCGAGAGATCGGCAGGCAGCACGTGTGCCCGGCCGCCGAATTCTTCCGCAAGGGCCGTGAGCCGGTCGGCGCGGCGGGCGACGAGTACCAATCGGTAACCGCGGCGGGCGAATTCCCTGGCGATCTCCTCGCCGATTCCGGAAGACGCACCGGTGACGACGGCGACGCCGTCGCCGCTTGTAGGCGGGAGCATGGGGCAAACAATAGCCTGAGACCATGGCAAGGCGTCGGCTCTCGGCTGTCGATGCGCAAATGCATTGGATGTCCGCCAAGATCCCCAACGATCAGTTTCTGCTGTACGGCTTCGCCGGTTTGACGTCCGATCTCGGGCGGGTGCTCGAGCAAATCCGCCTAAGGGCGCAGAGCTGCCCCGAGTTGAGGCTGCGGGTAGAGGAGCGCAACGGCCTCACCTATCCCGCGTGGATGACTGGCGAGGTCGAGCCCGACCAGGTCGTCGTGCACGACCTCAACGACGGCAGCTGGGCGGGATGTCTGGCGGCGGTCGCGGCGTTGGCCGAACATCAGCTGGACGCTGGCCGGATGACCTGGCGGCTGCATGTGTTCACACCCGTCGACGCGCTGCCCGGTGTCGGTGTCGGCACGGTGGTGGTGCTGCAGGCCACCCATGCGCTGGCAGACGGCATCCGGTGGTCGGCGCTGACGGCGTGGCTGTTCGGCCGCGCGGGGGAGGTGCCGCCGGTGCCGTCGCCTCCGCCGTTTCGGGGCGCAGCGCTGCCGTGGTGCAGCGTGCTGGCCGCGCGCGCGCATCGACAGTTGGTTCGCGACACCGAGGCGGGACTGGTTCCCCCACAGGCGGATTCGCGTCCGGCGCTGCACAGCAATGTGCGGCCCGACGGCGTGCGCAGCATTCGCACGGTGATCCGGAACCGCACCCAGCTGCCCGGCCGGACCGTGACCGTCGGCGTGCTGGCCGCGGTGTCCACCGCGTTGGCTGGCCACCTGCGTGAGTTCGGCGACGACCCATCGACACTTGGCGCGGAGGTGCCGATGGCGAAGGCGGGTGTCCGCAAGGCGCACAACCACTTCGGCAACGTCGGCGTGGGACTGTATCCGGAGTTGGACTTCGGTGAGCGGACCGAACGGATCGCCGGGGACCTTGCGCAGCGGCGTCGCAGGGCGGCACATCCGGGGATGCTTGCGTCAAGTCGGGCGTTCGCTGCGGTTCCCGCACCGCTATTGCGCTGGGGTGTCAGTCAGTTCGACCCGACCGTGCGGTCACCCACCGTCACCGGAAACACCGTCGTCTCCAGTGTCAACCGCGGACCGGCCGATCTGCACTTCGGCGAGTTGCTTGTCGTGGTGACCGCCGGCTACCCGGGTCTGTCTCCGATGATGGGCCTGACGCACGGTGTGCACGGCATCGGTGACACCATCGCGATCAGCGTCCATGCCGCCGACTCGGCGATCGGTGACGTCGACGCCTATGTTGAGCGGCTGGAGGCCGCGCTGGGGTAAACGATGCCACGCAGCGACTCGATCCCGACGTCGAGCGCGGCTTCGAGATAACTGAGATCGCCGGTGGCCAGCATGACGCCGACGCCGCCCTGGATTCCGGCCAGCAGTGCGGCGGCGACCCGGTCCGCGTCGAGCCTGGCGGCGACCTTGTCCTGCCCTTGCATATGCCGCACACCTGCCGCGATCTCGTCGTGCCACCTGCGCATGAGCGCCGCCGTCACCGCCTGAGCCCCGGGTGTGCTCCGGCCGATCTCCGACATCAGCACGGCGAGCGGGCAGTGTTGGCCCTGTCGTCGGTACCGGTCGACCACGGCGTCGCGCCACCGCTGCCAGGCCGCCCACGAAGTCAACGCGCCCAGATATGGCTGCTGGTCGTCGAGGACTATCTGGGCCTCGTGCTCGGCGACCGCGAGCAGCAGCTGCTCTTTGCCATCCGGGAAATAATGAAAAAGTTGGCTTTTGGACGTCTGGGTGCGCGCGCGGATGTCGTCGAGTGTGGCGGCGGCGACACCGCTTTCGCGTATCTCGGCGGCGGCGCCCTCAATGATGCGCTGTCGTGTCGCCTGGCCCTTAGCCGTCAGATTCTGGACTTGCAGGTCCATTTTTGACAGCGTACCAGTGGACCCATGAGTCAAAACACGAAGCGGCTGGCAGGCCGCACAGCACTGGTTACAGGGTCCACGGGAGGTCTCGGGGTCGCCGTCGCCTCAGCACTGGCCGAGGCGGGCGCCTTCGTCATCGTCAGCGGCCGCGACAAGGCACGCGGAGATGCGGTCGTCGCCGACATCCGGTCCGCAGGCGGCACAGCCGAGTTCGTCGCCGCCGACCTCGGGGCAGGCGAGGAGGGGGTGCGTCGCCTGGCCGAACAGGCCACCGCCGCGGCGGGAGGTCGGATCGACGTCCTGGTCAACAACGCCGCGATGCTGCTCATGCCAACACCGACGGCCGAGATCTCCGAAGAACTGCTGCGGGATGCGTTCTCGGTCAACGTGTTCGCGCCGTTCCTTTTGACCGGTGCGGTGGCGCCGGCCATGGTCGAGCGTGGCGCCGGAGTGATCGTCAACATCGGGTCGATCACCGGGCTTCGCGGCAGCGCGGGATCGGCAATCTATTCCGCCAACAAGGCCGCGATCCATTCGTTCACGCAGTCGTGGGCCGACGAGTACGGGCCGTTCGGTGTTCGGGTCAACGCGGTCGCGCCCGGACCGATCGCGACCGAACGCCAGGAGCAATTCGCCGACCACGTCGCGCCGATGCTGGCCCGCATTCCGTCGCGGCGGATGAGCACACCGGCCGAGGTCGCCGCCGCGGTGGTGTTCCTGGCCAGCGACGCCGCCGCAAACATCCACGGCACCGTCCTCGGTGTGGACGGGGGCTGGGCGGCGGTTTAACACATGGCCTAGATTTTGTGGCATGACTGACCACACGGCCATCGACACCGGGCTGCTGATATTGCGGGTGGTGCTGGGCCTGACCATGGCCGCGCACGGCTACAACAAGTTCTTCGGCAAGGGCGGCCTGGCGGGTACCGCGGGCTGGTTCGACAGCATGGGCATGAAGCCGGGCATGTTCCACGCGAGGATCGCCGCCACCACCGAGATGTCGGCCGGGCTCGGTTTGGCGGCCGGCCTGCTGACGCCGATTCCCGCGGCCGGGTTCGTCGCGCTGATGTTCGTGGCGGCCTGGACCGTGCACCGGCCGAACGGCTTCTTCATCGTCAAGGAGGGCTGGGAGTACAACCTGATCCTGGCCGTTTCGGCGGTGGCGGTGGCCACGATCGGGCCCGGCAAGTTCAGCTTGGACTACGCGCTCTTCCGCACGACGGGCCTCTACGACTTCCTGCACGGCTGGTGGGGACTGCTGATCTCGGCCGGGCTGGGGCTCGCAGGCGGAATCGGCCAGCTGGCGATCTTCTGGCGGCCGCCGGCGAAGGCCGACGCCTAGTTCGCCAAGCCGAGCAGAACGTCGGCCAGAACTGAAGGCCGTGAGTAGAACGGCGAATGGTGCCCTGGAAGCTCGATGAGCTCGGCGGTGAGCCGCTCGCGAGCGGTTCGCCTTGACCATTCGGGTCGCAGTATCTGATCCCCGCTGCAAACGATGTATGTCGTTTTCACAGCGGGGAATTCGGCCAATGAGGACGGCAGGATCGCCGGGTATGCGGACTGAGGTCGAATACGGTCGAGGGCAGCCTTCGTGGTCGGCTCGTCACAGTCGCCGTAGAACATCGCGCATGCGATGTCGAGGTCGGTCCACACCTGCCGAAGCTGCTCATCCGGCATACTCAAACCCTGTTCGTACACCGGGTTCAGCATCTCCAGTTCGTCGCTAAATTGATCGAACAGGCTGCGGCCGATGTCGGGGATCATGGCGCACAGGTACACCAGATGCCGGATGGGGCGGCGCACGGCCACCAGTGGGACCGTATTTCCACCGTAGGAGTGCCCGACCAGCACGACATCGTCGTCACATCCATCTAGGGCCGCGCACACCACGTCGGCGTAGGTGTCGAACGTCGCGGCCCCATCCTCGGTGGGCAGATCCATCGCCACCACCTCATGGCCCGCCTGGTTGAGTAGTGGGGTCAACCGCTCCCAACACCACGCGCCATGCCATGCGCCATGAACCAGGGCAAAGGTGGTCATCGGGTAAGCCTAAACCGATTCCACGCGGCTAGAACACGTTCTAGTCTCATGCGTCATGGGGTTCTTGAAGCAGGACGCGCCCGTCGTCGACTACGAAGAGTGGAGTAAGGGCACTCGCGCCGAGAAGATCGTTCCGATGGCCCGGCACTGGGCCGAGGTCGGCTTCGGCACGCCGGGCGTCCTGCACCTGTTCTACGTCGTCAAGATCCTGCTGTACGTCCTCGCGGCCTGGCTGATCGTCCTCACCACGAAGGGCATCGACGGGTTCACCAATGTCGCGTCGTGGTACGCCGAGCCGATCGTGTTCGAGAAGGTCGTGCTCTACACGATGCTGTTCGAGGTCGTCGGGCTGGGCTGCGGATTCGGGCCACTGAACAACCGGTTCTTCCCGCCGATGGGCTCGATCCTGTACTGGTTGCGGCCCAAGACCATTCGGCTTCCACCGTGGCCCAACCGGATACCGCTGACAAAGGGTACGGAACGCACGCCGTTCGACGCCGCGTTGTACGCCGCGCTGCTGGTGATGCTTGTCGTCGCATTGTTCTCCGACGGCACGGGGCCCATTCCGGCGCTGGGTACGACGGTCGGCGTGCTGCCGCTGTGGCAGATCTGGACGATCGTGGGCCTGCTGGCGGTGCTCAGCCTGCGGGACAAGGTGATCTTCCTGGCCGCCCGCGGCGAGGTGTACGCGTCGTTCACGGTGGCGTTCCTGTTCACCGGCTACGGGGTGGACATGATCATCGCCGCCAAGCTTGTCTGCCTGGTGATCTGGCTCGGCGCTGCGACATCGAAGCTCAACAAGCATTTCCCGTTTGTCATCTCGACGATGATGAGCAACAACCCGGTGTTCCGGCCGCGGTGGATCAAGCGTCGATTCTTTGAGCACTTCCCTGACGACCTGCGGCCCGGCCGACTGTCGCGATGGCTTGCGCACTTCAGCACCGCGATCGAGGGGCTCGTCCCGCTGGTGTTGTTCTTCTCCCACGGCGGCTGGCCGACGGCGATCGCCGCGTTCGTCATGCTGTGCTTCCACTTCGGCATCCTGTCGTCGATACCGATGGGAGTGCCGCTGGAGTGGAACGTGTTCATGATGTTCAGCGTGCTGGCGCTGTTCGTCGGGCACGCCGAAGTCGGACTCACCGACATGACGACACCGCTGCCGATCCTGTTGTTCGTTGTCGTCGCGGGCACCGTGGTTCTGGGAAACCTGTTCCCGCGCAAGGTGTCGTTCCTGCCGGGCATGCGGTACTACGCAGGCAACTGGGACACCGGGTTGTGGTGCATCAAGCCGTCGGCCGAGCAGAAGATCGCCGAGAACATCGTGTCGATCGCCAGCATGCCGCAGGCCCAAATGGAGCGGTACTACGGCGACCCGGAGACCGCGCAGATGTACCTCTACATGGGATATGCGTTCCGCTCCTTCAACACTCATGGTCGTGCCATGTTCACGCTCGCGCATCGCGCGATGGCCGGGCAGAACGAGGACGACTATGTCCTGAGCGACGGAGAGCGGGTCTGTTCGACGGCCATCGGCTGGAACTTCGGCGACGGCCACATGCACAACGAGCAGCTGATCGCCGCTCTGCACGAACGCTGCCACTTCGAACCCGGTGAGATTCGGATCCTGCTGCTCGACGCGCAGCCGATCCATCGACAGACCCAGCAGTACCGGCTAATCGACGCCGCTACCGGCGAATTCGAAAGGGGCTACGTGAAAGTCGCCGATATGGTGACGCGTCAGCCGTGGGATGACACCGTGCCGGTGCACGTGACGTGGGAGAAGGACAGCGCTGACGCCACCTGACGCCGATTCCGCGAGACTGGACTTATTTCGCGGCTGACCCGCACATCCTCACAACAAGTGCAGTCTCGCGGAGGTGGCGACCGAAACTAGCCCATCACGTCGCGGACCTTGACGTCCTCGAGTCCCTGCAGCGACAGTTCTCGTGCGACGTCAAGGTGCTTGCGCCAATGCGCCTCGGCCGCGGCGCCGTCGCCAGAGCGCAGCAATTTCATCAGGCGCCCGTACGACCGCATCAGCTTGTCATAGTCCGCCTTCGATACGGGGCGGCCTTCCTTGAAGGCGAATGCGGTGTGCCGCACGGTGATCTCGTGCAGCATGCCCGCGATGATCGCGAGCGTGGCGTTGCCCGACAACTCCACCATGCGACGGTGAAAATCGCCCGTCGTCTGGGCCAGCCGATCGGACTGCCAGCCGACGGGGATCTGTTCGGCCACCATCGTTTCCAGCTCGTCGAAGGCCTCAGGCGTGCCGGATTCGGCCAGCAGCCGCGCGGCCATCGGTTCGATGCCTGCGCGCGCGACCATGACGTCGGCAATCGTCGCGCCCGACAACTCGAGCAGTAGACCGGCGGGCCGCGCGACGATTTCTGGCCCTGGCACCCGCACGCGGGCACCGGTGCGCGATCCGCGTCGCACTTCCACGAGCCGTTCGGACTCCAGCACCCGCACCGCCTCGCGCAGCGTCGGACGACTCACGGCGAAGTGAGCCATCAGCTCGGCTTCGTTGGGCAGGAAGTCTCCGTCCTTCAGCTGACCGTCGACGACCATCCGGCGCAGCGTGCCCGCGACCAGCTCGGCCGTCTTCGGTGACCGGACAGCCGCACTAGCCGGGACGGCATTAGGACCGATCATCGGCGCCAGCGGTGTGCTTCGCGTCACAACATCTCCCAAACAGTGTTTCCCCGAGCTATGCAACTCAGTAAACCATGTCGGGTGAACTCAGACCGGCACGAACGTCCGGCGCCAGCCTACCAACCAGTAGGTTGACCTAGTAAACCTTGTTCCTCTACCTTCGGGGGAAACATCAGATTCTCAAAGGAGAAGTGTCATGGCTGAAGCCGTCATCGTCGAGGCCGTGCGGTCGCCGGTCGGCAAGCGCAACGGCGGGCTGTCGGGTGTGCACCCCGGCGAGCTGTCCGCACAGGTGCTCAACGGCCTTGCTGAGCGCGCAGGCATCGATCCGGAGATCGTCGACGACGTCATCTGGGGCTGCGTCATGCAGGCCGGCGAGCAGGCACTGGACATCGCCCGCACCGCGGTGCTGGCCGCGGGCTGGCCCGAGAGCGTCCCCGGTGTGACCGTGGACCGGCAGTGCGGGTCAAGTCAGCAGTCGGTGCACTTCGCCGCTGCCGGTGTGGTGGCCGGGCATTACGACGTCGTCGTCGCCGGCGGCGTCGAGTCGATGTCGCGCACACCGATGGGCTCGTCGCTTTCCAACGGCGGTCATCCGTACCCGGAGGCGTTCCGTGGCCGGTACACCCAGACGCCGAACCAGGGCATCGGCGCGGAGATGATCGCCGAGCAGTGGGGACTCTCTCGCACGATGCTCGACGAGTTCTCGCTCGGCTCACACGAAAAGGCAGCGGCTGCACAGGATTCCGGTGCGTTCGATGACCAGATCGTGGCGATCAAGGATCAGGACGGCAATCCGGTGCTCAAGGACGAGGGCATCCGGCGCGGCACGCCCATCGAGAAGATGGCTCAGCTCAAGCCGGCGTTCAAAGAGGATGGCGTGATCCACGCAGGTAACTCCTCGCAGATCTCCGACGGCTCGGCCGCGCTGCTGTTCATGTCCGCCGAGAAGGCGAAGTCGTTGGGCCTCAAGCCGATCGCCAGGGTGCACACCGCGACGCTGGCAGGCGCCGATCCGGTGATCATGCTGACCGC
>JAVRPX010000054.1:0-4090 GCA_032161985.1 Mycobacterium sp. | reverse complement strand
GCGGCTGCAGCGCCTCAAGGAGCTCGAGGCGATGGAGCAGACCGGTGGCTTCGAGGGTCGCACCAAGAAGGAAATCCTGATGCTGACCCGCGAGAAGAACAAGCTCGAGCGCAGCCTCGGCGGTATCCGCGACATGCAGAAGGTGCCCTCGGCGATCTGGGTCGTCGACACCAACAAGGAGCACCTCGCGGTCGCGGAGGCTCGCAAGCTGAACATCCCGATCATCGCGATCCTGGACACCAACTGCGACCCCGACCTCGTCGACTACCCGATCCCGGGCAACGACGATGCGATCCGGTCGGCAGCGCTGCTGACCAAGGTCGTCGCCTCCGCGGTCGCCGAAGGACTGCAGGCCCGCGCCAACGTGGGTCGCGACGGCGACAAGGCCGAGGCCGAGGGTGCCGAGCCGCTCGCCGAGTGGGAGCAGGAACTGCTCGCAGGCGCCACCGCGGCCGCAGAGCCAGGGACCCCCGCGGGCGATGCCCCCACCGAATCGACAACTCCAGAGGTATAGGGAAAGGCTGAAATGGCGAACTACACCGCTGCCGACGTCAAGCGACTTCGGGAGCTGACCGGCGCCGGGATGCTCGACTCGAAGAACGCGCTGGTTGATGCCGACGGCGACTTCGAAAAGGCTGTCGAGCTGCTGCGCATCAAGGGGGCCAAGGACGTCGGCAAGCGTGCAGAGCGCGCGACCGCCGAAGGCCTGGTTGCCGCCAAGGACGGTGCGCTGATCGAGCTCAACTCCGAGACCGACTTCGTTGCGAAGAACGCCGAATTCCAGTCTGTGGCCGATCAGGTCGTGGCCGCGGCGGCCGCCGCCAAGGCGACCGACGTTGACGCGCTGAAGGCTGCCAAGGTCGGCGACACCACTGTCGAGCAGGTCATTGCGGACCTGTCCGCGAAGATCGGCGAGAAGCTCGAGCTGCGGCGGGCCGCCTACTTCGACGGCGCCGTCGAGACCTACCTGCACAAGCGGGCCGCGGATCTGCCGCCGGCCGTCGGCGTGCTCGTCGAGTACACGGGCTCGGACAAGGCAGCCGCGCACGCGGTCGCCCTGCAGATCGCCGCCCTGAAGGCCAAGTACCTGACACGTGAGGACGTGCCCGAGGATGTCGTCGCCAACGAGCGCCGCATCGCCGAGGAAACCGCGCGCAACGAGGGAAAGCCCGAGCAGGCGCTGGCCAAGATCGTCGAGGGCCGCGTTACCGGCTTCTACAAGGACGTCGTGCTGCTTGATCAGCCGTCGGTGTCCGATAACAAGAAGACCGTCAAAGCGCTGCTCGACGAGGCGGGCGTGACTGTCACCCGGTTCGTCCGCTTCGAGGTCGGCCAGGCCTAACCGGCGCGAACACACGCAAAGGCCCCCAGATTCTGGGGGCCTTTTGTGTTGGCTCAACAGCCGTGCGGTACGAGTTGGTACCGTCACTGCATGAGTCGCATTCATGCCTTCGGCGATGACGCCCTTGGCGACCTTGACGCCGTCGGCCTTGTTGATGCCCTGCAGACCGGAAAGGTGTTGGCGGGTGAGCTCGTCGAGGCCGCCATTGCCCGTACCGAGGCCGTCAACCCGAAACTGAATGGTCTCGCGTTCGAGGCATTCGACCGCGCACGGGCCCGCGCCTCATCGCGTCGGCCCTACGGCGGCTACTTCGACGGCGTGCCGTCGTTCATCAAGGACAACGTCGCCGTCGAGGGCATGCCGACGATGCAGGGGACCGACGCATGGGACCCGCGGCCAATGCCGTCTCACGGCGAGTTCGCGCGCGCATTCCTGTCGACCGGGCTGATACCGCTGGGCAAGACGCAGATGTCGGAGTTCGGTTTCAGCGGGTCGGCGGAGCACCCGCGGATCGGTCCGGTCCGCAATCCGTGGAATCCGGACTACACCGCGGGGGCGTCGTCGTCAGGCTCTGCGGCATTTGTGGCTGCAGGCGTGGTGCCGATCGCGCACGCCAACGACGGCGGCGGGTCGATCCGCATTCCGGCGGCGTGCAACGGCCTTGTCGGCCTGAAGCCGTCGCGAGGCAGGCTGGCGCTGGACAAGGAAACCGCCAGGATGCCGCTTCACCTCGTCGCCAACGGTGTGGTGACGCGGTCTGTGCGCGACACCGCTGCCTTCTTGCGGGAAGCCGAGCGGTCCTACCGCAACCCCAAGCTCCCCGCGATCGGTGATGTAACGCGGCCGGGTACACAAAGGTTGCGCATCGCGGTCTGCACCAAATCCATTCTGCGAGAAGCCAGCCCGGAGGTCCGGGAGCTGACCCTTAAGTCGGCGGCACTGCTGGAGGAACTCGGTCACAAGGTCACCGAGATCGACAATCCGGTGCCGGATCGGTTCAAGGACGACTTCCTCGTCTACTGGTCGTTCCTTGCCTTCGCGGTCGTGCGGGGCGGACGCCGTATGTTCGGCCCAAGCTTCGACCGCACCAGATTGGACAGCCTGACTCTCGGGCTTGACCGCAAGGCCGCCCGCAGCCTGCACAAGGTCCCGAGGGCCATTGCACGGCTGTCGGCGACGCGCAGGATCACGCAGCGATTGTCCGGTACCTACGATGCTGTGCTGATGCCGACGCTGAACGAGGAGACGCCGCGCATCGGTCATCTCGACCCGACGGCAGGTTACGACCAGGTCATGGACCGGCTTCTGGAATGGGTCGCGTTCACGCCACTGCAGAACGCCACCGGTGACCCGGCAATCTCGTTGCCGCTCGGCGAATCTGCGTCGGGCCTTCCGGTCGGCATGATGCTCTCGGGGGTCGTGGGCCAGGAGGCCAGGCTTCTCGAATTGGCATATGAACTCGAAGAGGCGCGGCCCTGGGCCAGAATCCAGTCATGACGCGCGACTATGTCCTCGATCAGGGCTTCGACGAGGAGCGCGCCAGGCTGTCGGGCATGGAGGCACTCTGGGATCCCGGCAGTCAGGCGCTGCTCGACGAACTCGGCATCGGACCGGGCTGGAAATGCCTCGAGGTCGGTGCGGGCGGCGGGTCAATGGTCGAATGGATGGCTTCTCGCGGCGCCCATGTGACTGCGATCGACATCGACACCCGCTTCATCGAGCATCTGGCCTCCGATTCGATCACCGTGCGCCGCATCGACCTCCGTGAAGACGAACTTCCGCAGTCCGAATTCGATCTGGTCCATTCGCGTCTCGTCCTCGAGCATCTCGCCGACCGGCGCGAGATTCTCGACCGGTTGGTCGCCGCGCTGAAGCCCGGCGGCTGGATGGCCATGGAGGACTACGACTGGACCAATTACGGGTTCGAGGACGGCAGCCGGGGATTCAGCGATATCGGCGACGCGATCCTCGACTTCATGACGAAGGCCGGTTTCGAGCGGGACTACGGCCGCCGAGTTGTCAGTGATATGGAAGCCGCAGGCCTCACCGATATTCGCGGTGAGGGGCGGGCCAGGTTGATTGATTCGACGTCGCCCGGCTTCGATTTCTTTCGGTTGTCCTTCGAAAGCCTTCGCGGCGCCATCGTGAAGGCCGGCCTCCTATCTGCGGAGGCGGCCGACGCCGCAACGACCGTATTCGATGAGAATCGCCGATTGCTCACCCCCATGATGATGGCCGGGATCGGCCGCCGCGGCTGAATCGACAACGAAATCCGTTGCGGGGGCGCAATCTCGCCGTAACGGGAAGGCGTCTGAGTTAACGCCGTGGACATTCCGCACGGCGGTCGGTGAAACTTTCCGGTCGGACCATCCCTCTTTGTGGAGACCACTCAGGTCGGTAATGCGCCCACAACGGTTCGATCACCGGTGATCGCCACCGCCTCCGGGAACACCTTCGTGTGCCTCGTCCGGTTCGCGCTGGCCAACATCCGTCGCCGCCCGGAACGGTTTGTGTTGTCCGTACTTGGAATCGCGCTCGCGATCGCCTGCGTCGTCGTCGTTCGTACGATCTCGGCGAGCTTTGCGATCACCGGCGCCGATTCGGTGACCGACGTGCTGGGCGGCGCGCAGCTGTGGGCGGTGCCTGCCGCAGGCGTGCACTACGACACCGACGCCCAGGCCCTTGTCGCCGACGGCGCCGCTCCGAACATCACCGTTCCCGCCGGCTGGACGGCAACCCGCGTCCTGT
>JAVRPX010000053.1:0-4074 GCA_032161985.1 Mycobacterium sp. | reverse complement strand
GACCGCCCGCGAGAACGGCACTGTCATCAGCGGAGCTGCGCTCGAGGAGGCCGTCGACCGCGTCGTCGGTGGGCCGCGGCGCAAGAGCCGCATCATCAGCGAGCACGAGAAGAAGATCACCGCCTACCACGAAGGCGGCCACACGCTCGCGGCGTGGGCGATGCCCGACATCGACCCGATCTACAAGGTCACCATCCTGGCCCGCGGTCGTACCGGCGGGCACGCGATGTCGGTGCCCGAGGACGACAAGGGCCTGATGACGCGCTCGGAGATGATCGCGCGCCTGGTCTTCGCCATGGGTGGCCGCGCTGCCGAGGAGTTGGTGTTCCGCGAGCCCACCACGGGCGCCTCGTCCGACATCGACCAGGCCACCAAGATCGCCCGCGCGATGGTCACCGAGTACGGCATGAGCAGCAAGCTGGGCGCCGTGCGCTACGGCACCGAGCACGGCGACCCGTTCCTTGGCCGCACGATGGGCACGCAAGCCGACTACAGCCACGAGGTGGCGCAGATCATCGACGACGAGGTCCGCAAGCTGATCGAGGCGGCGCACACCGAGGCGTGGGAGATCCTCACCGAATACCGCGACGTGCTCGACATCCTGGCCGGTGAGCTGCTGGAGAAGGAGACCCTGCACCGCGCCGAGCTCCAGGCGATCTTCGCGGACGTGAAGAAGCGGCCCCGGTTGACGATGTGGGACGACTTCGGTGGCCGTGTGCCGTCGGACAAGCCGCCGATCAAGACGCCCGGCGAGCTGGCGATCGAGCGCGGCGAAGAGTGGCCGAAGCCCGTTCCCGAGCCGGCGTTCAAGGCGGCCATCGCGCAGGCCACCGAGGCTGCCGAAGCCGCCGCACGTCAGAACGGCACAAACGGTAACGGCGCCAACGGAGCTCCCGCGAACGCGGCGACTCAGCCCGATTACGGCGCACCGGCGGGCTGGCACG
The DNA here is from genome assembly GCA_032161985.1 of Mycobacterium sp. Classification (GTDB taxonomy): domain Bacteria; phylum Actinomycetota; class Actinomycetes; order Mycobacteriales; family Mycobacteriaceae; genus Mycobacterium. The sequence goes on along the minus strand of JAVRPX010000053.1, from coordinate 3,130 downwards.
CCCCCGGCTGGCCGCCACCACCGCAGCAGCAGCAGCCGCCGGGCCAGCAGCCGCAGGGCTACTGGTATCCGCCGCCTCATCATTCGGGATGGCACAACCCCAATGTCGCCGGTGCGGCTCCGCCGCCCTACCCGCCGTATCAGCCCTATCCGCAGCCCGGCCATCCCGCACCGCAAGGCGGCGTGCCCGCGCCGAATCCGGAGGAGCCGGGCCAGGGTGACAGTCGGTCCAATCCGCCGACACACGGCTGATCACGAACGGAGGCTTCGATGACGATGGCGCGGCCGCACAATAATTCGGCCACGTTCACCAGTCCGGTGTTCGACCAACCGCGCGCCGAGGCAGCCGTTCGTGAGCTGTTGATCGCGATCGGGGAAGATCCCGACCGGCACGGCTTGGAAGACACGCCGGCGCGGGTGGCGCGGGCGTACAAGGAGATGTTCGCCGGGCTCTACACCGACCCGGATACCGTGCTGAACACCACCTTTGACGAACAGCACGACGAGATGGTGCTGGTGAAGCAGATCCCGCTGTACTCCACGTGCGAACACCACCTGGTGGCGTTCCACGGCGTCGCCCACGTCGGCTACATCCCCGGCAAGGACGGCAGGGTCACCGGGCTGTCGAAGATCGCCCGGCTCGTCGATCTGTACGCCAAGCGGCCGCAGGTGCAGGAACGGCTGACCGCGCAGATCGCCGACGCGCTGATGCGCAAACTGGATCCGCGCGGCGTCATCGTCGTCGTGGAGGCCGAACACCTCTGCATGTCGATGCGCGGCGTGCGCAAGCCGGGCGCAACCACCACCACGTCGGCGGTTCGTGGCCAGTTCAAGTGCGATGCGTCGTCACGGTCAGAGGCGCTGGATCTCATCTTGCGAAAGTGAGTCCGACGCGCGTGCAGGTGATGGGAGTCGTGAACGTCACCGACGACTCCTTTTCCGACGGGGGACTGTTCCTCGACCGTGACCGCGCCGTCGAACATGGTCTGACGCTGGCCGCCGAGGGTGCGGCGATCGTCGACGTAGGCGGCGAGTCGACCCGCCCCGGCGCCACCCGCGTGGAGGCCCGAGTGGAGTCGGCACGCGTGCTACCGGTGATTAAAGAGCTTGCCGGACAGGGCATCACAGTCAGTATCGACACCATGCATGCCGAGGTCGCGCAGGCGGCGCTGGAAAACGGTGCCCAGATCGTCAACGACGTGTCCGGTGGGCGCGCCGATCCCAACATGGCCGTGCTGATGGCGGACGCGAAAGTGCCCTGGGTGCTGATGCATTGGCGCTCGGTCGGCGCGGACCGGCCACACGAGGTGCCGGCCTACCGCGACGTGGTTGCCGAGGTGCGCGACGAACTGCTGGCCAGTGTCGACGCCGCAGTGGACGCGGGTGTCGATCCCGGGAGGCTGATCATCGATCCCGGCCTGGGTTTCGCCAAGACCGCACAACACAATTGGGCGTTGTTGCGCGCGCTGCCCGAGCTCGTCAGCACTGGCATACCGGTGCTGGTCGGGGCATCCCGTAAGCGTTTCCTCGGAACATTGCTGGCCGCTGGCGACGGCGAGCCGAGGCCTCCTGGCGGGCGGGAGACGGCCACTGCGGTGATCTCCGCACTGGCAGGCCTGCACGGGGCGTGGGGTGTGCGTGTGCACGACGTGCGCGCCTCCGTCGACGCGCTCAAGGTGCTCGAGGCGTGGGTGAATGACTGACCGAATCGAATTGCGCGGCTTGACCGTTCGCGGATACCACGGAGTGTTCGACGACGAACGGCGCGACGGTCAGGACTTCGTCGTCGACATCACGGTGTGGATTGATCTGGCAGCCGCGGCGGCCAGCGACGACCTTGCCGATACGTTCGATTACGGCACGCTGGCGCAGCGGGCCGCCGACATCGTCGCCGGACCGCCACGCAAGCTCATCGAGACAGTCGCGGGTGCGATCGCCGAGGATGTGATGGCCGACGAACGCGTGCACGCCGTCGAGGTCGTCGTGCACAAACCCGCCGCACCGATTCCGCTGACCTTCGCCGATGTGGCGGTGGTGGCGCGACGTTCCCGGCGAAGCGGCCGCGGTGGTGTCGCGTGACTTCCCGAAGACGAGCGCGAGTGAGGATCGCAGCGAGGAACGAGCGAGGACCGGAGCGAGTGGGAGTCGAGGCATGACCTCAGTGGTGTTGTCGATCGGCTCGAACCTCGGGGACCGGCTCGCGCGACTGCAGTCGGTCGTCGACGGGCTCGGCGGCGCAGTGCGTGCGGTGTCGCCGGTGTACGAGACGAAGCCATGGGGCGGCGTCGAGCAGGGCGCGTTCCTCAACGCGGTGCTCATCGCCGAGGACCCCGCGCTCGACTGTCACGGCTGGCTGCGCCGCGCACACGAATTGGAAGCGGCGGCCGACCGGGTACACGCCGAGCGTTGGGGCCCGCGCACGCTCGATGTGGATCTCGTCACGTGCCATGACGGCAAGCGCGGGGTGACCTCGCATGACGACGAGCTCACGCTGCCCCACCGGTCGGCGCATCTGCGGGCGTTCGTGTTGATCCCATGGCTGACGGTGGACCCAGACGCCACGCTGACGGTCGCGGGCGAACCGCGTCCCATCGGGCATCTGCTCGACGAACTTGCGCCGGCCGAGCGTGACGGCGTGCGCCTCACCGAGTTGGCGCTGGGCTGATGGGACCCACGCGCAAGCGTGACCTGACGGCCGCGACGGTGCTCGCCGCCGTCGCGGGCTACCTGTTTGTGGTGCTGCTGTACCGATGGTTTCCGCCGATCGACGTGTGGACCGGAATGTCGCTGTTGGCCGTTGCGATCGTCGAGGCCGGCTGGGCGTTCTATGTGCGAGCCAAGATCAACGACGGGGAGATCGGCGACGCGCGCGGCTGGCTGCATCCACTGGCGGTCGCCAGGTCGGTGTTGATCGCGAAGGCGTCTGCGTGGGTGGGCGCGCTGGTGCTCGGCTGGTGGATCGCTGTACTGATTTATCTTTTGCCGCGCCGCGGCACGCTGAGGGTGGCCGGCGAGGACACCGCAGGAGCGGCCGTGGCCGCGGTGAGCGCACTCGCGCTGGTGATTGCCGCGCTATGGCTTCAGCATTGCTGCAAGTCGCCACAAGAGCCGCCAGACAACGCCGATGGGGC
>JAVRPX010000052.1:0-7830 GCA_032161985.1 Mycobacterium sp. | reverse complement strand
AGTACACCGAGGCCAAGAGCATCCTGCTGCCGTTCGGCTACACGCCTGAGAGTTAGCGCGAACAGACGTAAAGGTGGCCAAAACCCCGGCGTGTTGGGGGATTTTGCGTCTGCTCGCCGAGTGAGGTGACTTAGAAGGCCTCTTCGCGGAGATCCATCACAGTGAGGTCGACGGCCTCGACGATCTTGCGTTCGGCGGTCAGCCGCGGCAGTACGTTTTTCGCGAAAAAGCTTGCTGCGGCGACCTTTCCGGTATAGAACGCACGGTCGCGGTAGGAGACCTCGCCGTCGAGCGCGGTCACGGCGATCTCGGCCTCGTTCAGCAGCAGCCACCCGATCAGCAGGTCGCCGACCGCGAGCAGGAACGGAACCGACTCCAGCCCAAGGCGATACAACTCTCGGGCGTTCTCCTGCGCACCCATCAGGTATCCGGTCATCGCCGTGACCATGCCCTGTACGTCGGTGAGCGCGGTTGCCAGCAGCGTGCGCCCTTCGGCGAGTTCCGGCCGCGCAGTGTCGCTTTCAAGGAAATCCGTGATCTGACTGACCACATGCGCCAGCGCTTTGCCCTGGTCGCGCGCGACCTTGCGGAAGAAGAAGTCTTGCGCCTGGATTGCGGTGGTGCCTTCGTACAACGAGTCGATCTTGGCATCGCGGATGTACTGCTCGATCGGGTAGTCCTGCAGGAATCCCGAACCGCCGAACGTCTGCAGGGATTCCGTCAGGCATTGGTAGGCCCGCTCGGAACCCACCCCCTTGACGATCGGCAGCAGGAGGTCGTTCACCCGCTCGGCCATGTCGGCGTCGGCACCGGAGACGATTCCCGCAACAACGGCGTCCTGGTGTGCCGCGGTATAGAGATATAGCGCACGAAGGCCTTCGGCGTATGACTTCTGGGTGAGCAGTGCACGCCGGACATCGGGGTGGTGAATGATGGTGACGCGGGCCGCGTTCTTGTCGGTCATCTGCGTCATGTCCGCGCCCTGCACCCGCGTCTTCGCGTAATCCAGGGCGTTGAGATACCCGGTCGACAGTGTGGCGATTGCCTTGGTACCCACCATCATTCGGGCATACTCGATCACCTTGAACATCTGCGCGATGCCGCTGTGCGTGTCGCCGACCAGCCAGCCGGTCGCGGGCACGTCGTGCTGACCGAAGGTGAGTTCGCATGTGGCCGAGGCTTTTAGCCCCATTTTGTGTTCGAGGCCGGTAACGAAAACCCCGTTGCGCTCGCCGATTTCACCGGTCTTCGGATCGAAATGATACTTCGGAACCAGGAAGAGGCTCAGGCCCTTTGTGCCCGGACCGGCACCTTCCGGGCGGGCCAGCACCAAGTGAACGATGTTCTCGAAGAGGTCGTCGGTGTCGCCGTTGGTGATGAAGCGCTTGACGCCGTCGATGTGCCAGGTGCCGTCCGGTTGCTGGATCGCCTTCGTCCGGCCTGCACCGACGTCCGATCCTGCGTCCGGTTCGGTGAGAACCATGGTGGAGCCCCACCTGCGCTCGACCGCGATCTCCCCCCAGTGCCTCTGCTCGTCGGTGCCGATTCCGTAGAGGATGTTGGCGAAGACCGGGCCGGCGAGGTATAGGAACGCGGCGGGTTGGGCACCGAGGGCGAGCTCGTTGATCGACCACGCCACCATCGACGGCGCGGGCACGCCGCCGACGTGCTCGTCCAGGCCGACGCGAAACCACTCCGCTTGCTGCCAGGCCCGCAGCGACTTCTTGAACGACTCGGGAATGCTCACCGTGTGCGCGGCCGGATCGAACGTCGGCGGATTGCGGTCGGCGTCGGCGAACGATTCCGCCAGCGGGCCTTCGGCCATCCGTGAAGCCTCTTCGAGCATCTGCCGCACGGTGGGTCCGTCGAGGTCGGCGAACTCTCCGGTCGCCAGTGCCTTCTCGAGGTCCAACACCTCGAACAGGTTGAACTCAAGATCGCGCACGTTGCTCTTGTAGTGACCCATCGTCATCGCCTACGTTACCGACGCACCGTGGGACTGTGGCCGACCGATGCACGGGGCTTGGTGGGCGTCGGTAGGTTCTGCGCGAAGCCGGTGCAGGTACCCAGGTGTCCGGCGACGCACGGAACACCGTTCATCGTTGGTACCGGACCACCGGAGACAACCGTCGGCGCTCCGTTGTAGCCGTTCTGGTCCAGCGGTTCGGCGCTGGCGACCGGAGTCCCGATGAGCGCCGCGGTACACAAACCGACCAACACTGACCTGCACAAATGTGAGTGCTCGGCCATGGCGGACCCGCTTTCCTTGGCGTTGCGGTCAGCCTACTGGCCCGCAGTGGCCGCTGAGCTGGGATCTCGCGATTATGCTCTCTACCATAATCGCGTCAGCCCAACCGAATCGTCGATATCAGCTAACCATGCCCATCACCTGCTGTTTACCCGGGTCCAGGTGTGACGCGGAATACATTTATTGCGCAGGTGTGTTGTGGGTTTTATGCTGCTCGTCATAGACAGGGAGGCACCCGATGTGGATCGTTGAGATCAACTTCGCCGGCCGCCAGTTCACGCACCACGTGCATACTCGCGGCCGACCGATCTTCCACTTCAGCCCGCGGGTTTTGAGCTGGCGCCCGTCGCAGCTGCGCGATTCGCGCGCGGCCTGATCGCCCGCCTGGAGGTTTGCTCTGTCCACCGCGACCAAGACCCCGACCAAACGCGGCTCGACGCGTACCAAGATGTTGGTCAGCGCCGCCGAGGTGATGCGTGAGCGCGGTGCTGCCGGCGTCACGATCGACGAGGTGCTGGCGCGCAGCGGCGCACCACGCGGCTCGGTGTACCACCACTTCCCCGAGGGCCGCAATCAGATACTCACCGAAGCGCTGCAGTACGCAGGCGAAGCCCTCACCGAAGTCATCGACGAAGCCGCTGCCAAGGGCGGCATGTTCCTCGTCCGGCAGTTCGTCGCGTTCTGGGAGGACCTGCTTTTCGAGAGCGACTTCACCGCCGGCTGTCCTGTGGTGGCAGCGGCGATCGGCTCGGCCGACGACGAACCGCAGCTGACCACCGTCGCTGGCAGCATCTTCCGCCGCTGGCGCGACGCGCTCACCCGTGCGTTCGTCAGCGACGGCTTCGACGAGCCATGCGCTGCGTCGCTGGCCATCATGTGCATCGCGTCGCTCGAGGGCGCGGTGGTGCTATGCCGGTCCACCCGCAGCGTCGACCCGTTACGAGAGGTCGCCGAGCAGGTCGAATTCCTGATCAAGTCAAGGGAATTCGTCCGCCGCCATGGGCTTCCTGAACATCGCTAGGCCTTGCGCCAACGGGCGCATACGAAGTCGCCGTTGACTCCGGACTCGACCAGCGCCCACTCGGACCGGACCGGCAGCAGCCGTGAGCCGCCGCCCAGCGAGCATGGTGCATAGCTGACGATCATTTCGTCGATCAGGCCTGCCGTGACGAACTGTGCGGCCACGTCCCCGCCGCCGACCACCCAGACGTCCTTACCGGCCGCCGCGGACACCAGCTTCGGATGCAACTCGGCGACATCACCGTCGAACGTCTGCACCGGATGCCCGTCCGCGATGATCTGCGGACGATGCGTCACCACCCACGACGGCTGCTCGTACATCCAGTCGCCGGGATGGTTGTTCACCACCCATTCGTAGGTCGCGGACCCCATCACCAGTGCGCCAACGGATTTGGCGAACGCCTCGTATCCGAACGGCCCGTCCGCGTCGACCGCACGCGACGTCAACCAGTCCAGGCTCTCGGCCTCATCGACGATGTAGCCGTCCAGGCTGGACGCGGTGAAGTAGACGGTCGCCATCTCAATTTCCTCTCATCCAGTCGAGCGGGTCACCAGATCCCGCGCGAACCCCGTGGCGGGCCAGCATCGCGCGTGTGAGTTCGCGTCGATGGGCCGAGTAGGTCAGCACGTGCGCGACGATGCCATACAGCTGAAACGACTCCGGCGGGTCGCACAAGGCGTCGATGACGGTGTCGCCTAGCCGCCCGTCGCCGGCGTACTCCGACACCATGGCGGCCCAGCGGTTTCCGAGATCGGCGTGATGGACAGCCAGCTCTTGCGGTGTTGTCGACGCGGGTTGGGTGGCCTCGCGGCTGGGAAAGTCGCGGCCTTCGATGGTGGCCAGCCACACTTCCTTGGCCCAGACGATGGCGCCCAGTACCGCGCCGACGCTGGGCTCGGGGCCGTCCCAGTCGAGAATCACCTGGCCTGGTGAGATCTCCTCTGTCCATTGGTCTTTGGATAGCTGCGTGGCTTGGTCGATCAAGTGGGCGGTATCGGCGATGTCGTGGGCCACCATCAGTTGGGGAATGTCGGGCTTCCGGGAGCCGCAAGTGTCGCCGTCGCTGTCCAGCCACAGCGATCCAGGCGGGTGGAAGTGCAGGCCGTTCGGCGCGGGCAGCCGGAACTGGACGTCCGTGGCACGCGACGGTGGAACGCCGAACGTGCGACTGAATGCGCGAGAGAACACCTCCGCCGACGACCAGCCCTCGTCGGCGGCCACAGCGGTTACCGATTCGCCGCGGTGCAGGCGCCAGGCCGCGCGCTCTAGCATGATGCGGCGACGCAGGGCTGCCGGAGACTCGCCGGTCAGCCGGCGCACTTCCCGGGAGAAGTGGAATTCCGACGCGTAACTGCGGCGCGCCATGTCGCCGACGTCGGTGTTGTCGGCGTCGACGACCGCGTCGAGCAGTTCCCTCAGTCGGTCGCGGCCTGCAGGTTCGGTCACGTTCACTGAGTATCGTCGGCCGCCCGCAGTATGGACATGACAATTCCTGCTGCCATGGGGCTCACTAGGCTCGTGGCCAGTGAGCGAATTCGATGCGCTATGCGCCAACGACGACGGGCTGGCCCAGCTACGGACGTCGATCCGCGAGTTCCTGGCCGCCGACCGCGCCGCGTTCGGCTGGCGGCCTGCCGTCGACTGCTGGCTGGCGAAGTGGGACCCGGACTTTTCCGCCCGCCTGGCCGGCGCCGGGTTTGTCGGGCTGACCATCCCTGCCGAGTACGGCGGCCACGGGCTGGGTTATCTGCACCGTTACGTGGTCACCGAGGAACTGCTTGCGCAGGGCGCCCCTGTTGCCGCGCACTGGATCGCTGACCGCCAGGTTGCGCCCGCCCTGCTGTCGTACGGCACCGAAGAGCAGCGGCGCCGGCTGCTGCCTCAGATCGTTGCGGGGCGGCTGTACTCGGCGATCGGGATGAGCGAGCACGGCGCGGGGTCGGACCTCGCGGCCGCCCAAGCCCGGGCCACCCGAGCCGACGGTGGCTGGGTGCTCAACGGGTCGAAGGTCTGGACGAGCGGGGCCCACGTCGCGCACCAGATCGTCGTGCTGGCCCGAACCAGCCCACTCGACCCGCAACATCGGCACACCGGCTTCTCTCAGTTCATCGTGCAGACCGCGGCACCGGGCATCACGATCAGCCCCATCGTGTTGATGAACGGCGAACATCATTTCAACGAGGTCATCTTCTCCGACGTCTTCGTCCCCGACACCGACGTGCTAGGGCAGATCGGCGACGGCTGGCATCAGGTCACCGCGGAATTGGGTTTCGAGCGCAGCGGTCCCGAGCGGATCCTGTCCACCGCCACGCTGATCTTCAGCGTGATCCGCGCACTGGGCGACGTCGACGACGGCACTGCGGCGAACGTCGGTGACCTTGTGGCCCGGATGATTTCATTGCGGCAGCTGTCGATCTCGGTGGCGCGCACGCTGGCCGATCGGCAGGACGCGGCGAGCCGGGCAGCACTCGTGAAGGATCTCGGCACGCGCTTCGAACAGGATTCCGTCGAATTGGTCGCCGACCTGCTGGACTACGTCGAGGATGCCGAACCCCTGCGCGCGTTGCTTGCCGCCGCGCGTGTGCACTCCCCTCTGTTCACGCTGCGCGGCGGCACGAACGAGGTGCTGCGCGGTGTGGTGGCTAAAGGTATGGGTGTTTCGCCGCGATGAGCGCTTGCGCGAAGAGCCGATATCAATGAACGAATTGGCGGAACTGGTCGACGATCTCGGCCGCCGGGCGTTCGACACCCGCGTTGGACATCGCTTTCCGGAATCGTTCGACGAAGCGCTGTGGCGAAATCTGGAGGACACCGGACTCGCCCGGCTGACCAGCAGCCAGGACGCGGGCCCTGCGGAAGCGGCAATCGTGCTGTCCGGCTTGGCCAGACATGCGGCCGCGGTTCCGATCGCCGAGACCGATCTGCTCGCAGCGTGGCTCGCGGGAAAGGCTGGTTTGTCCGCGCCCGACAGCGGGCCGTTGACTGTCGCGACCGCCGTCGCCGCCGAGCATGGCGGCCGAATCACCGGGACGGCCCGCGAGGTGCCGTGGCCGCTGGGCACCGTCATATTGGCGGCGCGGACCGCTGATGTGCTGCATATCGCGGTGGTCGAGGGCACGCAGATCGTCGACGGGCACAACCTGGCCGGCGAACCGCGCGGGTCATTCACGTTCGATATTGCGGTCGGCGATACGCGCACGGTCGACGTCGGTGTGGCCGACGAGCTGAGCCGGCGCGGCGCGTGGGCGCGCTGCAACCAGATCATCGGTGCGCTCGATGCGGCGTGCGAGCTCACGGTGGCGCACACCGGCGACCGGGTGCAATTCGGGCGTCTCCTCAACAAGTTCCAGGCTGTGCAGCATTCGCTGGCCGCGATGGCAGGAGAGATCGAACGCGCCCGCGCCGCAACCGCTTTGGCGATCGCCGCGGCAACCGACTATGGATTTGACCACCCTGCCACCGACTACGCCGTTACGGCGGCGAAGGTGGCGGTCGGTCGGGCCGTCAGTCCGGTGACCACCATCGCGCACCAGTTGCACGGGGCGATCGGCGTGACCATCGAGCACCGGCTGTGGCTGGCCACGATGCGGGCACGCAGCTGGGTTGATGAGTTCGGCACCACAACGCACTATGCGCGGCGGCTGGGCCGGATGGCGCTGGCCGCCGACGATCCGTGGGACGTCGTGGTCAGCTATCCAGCACCTCGTTGACGCGAGCTGGGGTCAGTTCGTCTCGATTCTGCGCGCCAAAGCGGAAGATGCTGGGCGCACCTGGATTGAGGTCGACCCCCAACACACTTCGGACCGCCCCAGGGAATAGGGCCTTACGAAACGTGGTCCCACATGCGGGACCACGTTTCAGGCGATGGTCATGGTGTCGCGAGGGTGCTGATGTGACGGAAGTGCACTTCGTCAGGTGCCTGTCCACTTCGGCGGGCGCTTCTCCGCGAACGCGATGGCACCTTCCTTGGCGTCGTTCGACATGAACACCGGCGCCAGGATCTTCGTCTGCTTGTCCCACATATCCTCGTCCGACCAGTCACGCGACTCGACGATGATGCGCTTCGTCGCGGCCACCGCAAGCGGTCCGTTGGCGGTGATCTTCTCGGCGAGGGCGATCGCGGCATCCAGCACCTCGCCGGGTTCGGCCAAGACGTTGACCAGACCAAGCTCGTGAGCCCGCTGCGCAGAGAGGCGGTCACCGGTCAGCGCGAGTTCCATCGCGATCGCATACGGGATGCGTTGCGGCAGCCGCAGGAGCCCTCCGCCGCCAGCGACCAGACCACGCTTCGTCTCGGGTATGCCGAACGCCCCGTCCTTCGACGCGACGATCAGATCGCAGGCAAGCGCCAGCTCCATCCCGCCCGCGAGCCCGTAGCCCTCGACGGCTGCGATCAGCGGTTTGACGGGCGGACGCTGGGTGAACCCCATGCCGCGGCCCTCGACCACGACGTTCTCTCCGCGGGCGAACGCCTTGAGGTCCATGCCCGCGCAGAATGAGCCGCCTGCGCCGGTCAGCACGCCGACCGAAAGGCCGGCGTCGCCGTCGAGCCGGTCCATGG
>JAVRPX010000051.1:0-2735 GCA_032161985.1 Mycobacterium sp. | reverse complement strand
TCGACGATCTGCTCCTGGCCGAGGCGAGCCGGCTACGCGCCGTCGGATCGGTCCAAGCCGTGACCCACATCGAGCCGTGCCGCACCGTCGGCGATCGTGGCGCCTTGGCCCGGGTGATCCGCAATCTAGTCGACAACGCCGTGAGGCACGCCTCGAGCACGGTGACATTGGACTGCCGTCCCGAGTCCGGTCACGCCCTCATCACCATCGGCGACGACGGACCCGGCATCCCCGCCGCAGACCGGGCACGCATTTTCGAACGATTCGTTCGCCTCGACCCCACCCGCACCCGGTCGTCGGGGGGATCGGGCCTCGGCCTGTCCATCGTCGAGCAGATCGTGCTATCCCACCACGGCACCGTCGAGGTCGGCGACGCCGCCCCCGGTGGCGCGGTCTTCACCCTCAGACTGCCACTGGCACAGCAGGATTCGGTCGGTTCAGATTATGGGTCTGGATCGCTCAGGAGTCGGTAGCCGGCGCCGCGCACGGTTTCTATGGTGGCAACCCCGAACGGGACGTCGATCTTGCGCCGCAGATAGCCGATATAGACCTCCACGACGTTGTCGTCGCCCTCGTAGTTCGAATCCCACACCGACCGAAGGATTTCGGACTTGGAAACCACATCTCCCTTGTGGCGCAGGAGGAATTCCAGCACCCCGTACTCACGCGGAGTCAGGTCGAGCATGGTCTGGCCGCGGGTCACTTGTCGACGAGCAGGATCCAGCGACAGCGTCCCCGCCGTCAGCACGGTCGGGCGTTCGGGGGCGCCGCGCCGCAACAGGGCCCGTAGTCGCGCCACCAGGACCACGAAGGAGAACGGTTTGGTCAGGTAATCGTCGGCACCGATGTCGAACGCGTCGGCCAAGTCGTATTCGCCGTCCTTGGCCGAAAGCATCAACACCGGCGTCCACACCTGACGGGTCCGCAGCTCCCGCAACACCTGATAGCCGCTCAGCCCGGGCAACATGATGTCGAGCACCACCACATCGAAATCTCCGGAAGCGGCCGCGGCCAAACCCTCCAGCCCGTCGTGTTCGACGTCGACGACGAATCCCTCGGCGACCAGACCGCGACGCACCGTCTCGGCCAGTCTGGCTTCGTCCTCGACCAGCAGAACCCGCATGACGCCTCCATCCCGGCGCTATCGATCGATGACCCCAGTAGAGCAGAGTCCCTTGCGGGTGCCGATTGCTTCTCAGCGTCTGCACAGCCACCGGCCGCGAGGCTGTTCTCATGTCCGACGTCAGGGGGGTCATCCTCGACAGGGTCTGGGACGCGATCGCCGGCCCGGCTGCCGCGTCGACGTTTATGACCGTTCTCATCGTCGCCGCCTTCTTCCTCGGTGCCCAGGTGCTGTCCGAGCACCGGCAGGTCGCCGCTGCCCTGCGCGTCGCGGGGCTGCTCACGGTCCTGACGGGACTCGTGCTCGCCGTCCACCGCCCCGGATGGGTCCCCGAACTCGACACGGCGACCACGTCCTGGGTGGTCGCGCACCGATCCATGAGGTTCGACGTGGCCGCCTTGGTGATCACCGACCTGGGCAGCCCGGTCGCGACCGCGGCCGCCGCACTGATCTGCGCGGCGCTGCTGTCCTGGCGGGCCCGGTCGAGGGTCCCGGGCATCGTCGTGATCGGTACGGTTTCTGCTGCGGCGCTGGCCAGTACCGCACTCAAAGCGGTGGTCGATCGGCCCCGGCCTCCGCTGCAGTGGAAGCTGGTCCTGGAGACCGATCCGTCGTTCCCGTCCGGTCATGTCACCGGCACCGCGGCGCTGCTCGGCATCACCGCCGTCTGCGTGGGAATGGGTCGCAGCCGCACCGTACGGGCCTGGCTGGCGGGTGGAGTCGTCACCGGCGTGCTGGTCGTCGCCGCCACCCGCCTCTACCTCGGTGTGCACTGGCTCACCGACGTCACCGCGGGGGCGATCCTAGCCGCGGTGTTCGTGACCATCGGCGCCGCCGCATTCGGGGCCCTGCGAGACCGGTCGGGCCAACTCGACGTGCCGCGGGTCGCCGCGTCGCCCGGTGAAGACCCGCCGGTGACGACGTTCGGCGCCGGGCTCGTGACCCGCGACACCCGCATCGCGGCGGACCGCGACGGTGCGCGCCGCGTGAGCTCGCGTGACAGCGGTGAACCCCATCTTGAGAGGAAGCCATGAGAACGCACACCATTCTTGGCGCCGCAACCGTTGTGGCGACAGCGGCTGTGCTCGCTGGGTGCGGGGCCAGCGGGACCGCCCCGTCAGGCTCGGCCACCCTCAGCAGTACGACTGCCGCAGCGCCGGCTCCCGAGACCAACCCGGCTGGCGACATCCCCGACAACCAGGCGTACGTGCCGTTCACCCCGCCCACCGGCCTGTTCACCGTGTCGGTTCCCGAAGGGTGGGCCCGCAGCACCGACGGCGCCGCGACCATCTTCACCGACAAGTTGAACACCGTGCGTATCGAGACACGCGCTCGCGTCACCGCCCCCAATACCATGTCGGTCAGTGTCGACGAATTGCCGGCCATCGCGTCGTCCACCCCTGGCTACCGTCCCGGGACGGTAACTGCGGTGCAACGCAAGTCCGGTCAGGTCATGCTGATCACCTATCAGGGCGCCTCACCCCCGAACCCGGTCACCGGCAAAACCGGGACCGACGCGATCGAACGCTACGAGTTCTGGCGCGACGGCCGCGAAGTGATCCTGACCCTGTCCGGCCCGGTCGGCGCCGACAACGTCGACCCGTGGCGGACC
>JAVRPX010000050.1:0-30744 GCA_032161985.1 Mycobacterium sp. | reverse complement strand
AGGCGTACGACGCGTCGAAAACCGATGACTCGTTCTACCTACCGCCGGAGGCGTTCACCAACCCGGAATTCCAGCGCGGGCTCAAGCTGTTCCTGTCACCGGACGGTAAGGCCGCCCGCATGATCATCACCCACGACGGCGATCCCGCTACGCCTGAGGGTATTTCGCACATCGACGGCATCAGACACGCCGCGCAGGAAGCCGTCAAAGGCACGCCCCTGGCCGGGTCCAAGCTCTTCATCGCAGGTACTGCGGCCACCTACAAGGACATCCAGGACGGCGCCAAGTACGACCTCATGATCGCCGGGATCGCGGCGCTCAGCCTGATTCTGCTCGTCATGATGTTCATTACCCGAAGCGTCGTCGCCGCGTTCGTCATCGTGGGTACCGTGGCGCTGTCGTTGGGTGCCTCGTTCGGGCTTTCCGTGCTGATATGGCAGGACATCTTTGGTGTCGAGCTGTTCTGGATCGTGCTGGCGCTGGCCGTCATCCTGCTTTTGGCCGTGGGGTCGGACTACAACTTGTTGCTGATATCGAGGTTCAAAGAGGAGGTCGGCGCCGGCTTGAATACCGGCATCATCCGGGCGATGGCCGGATCCGGCGCGGTGGTGACAGCCGCCGGTCTGGTGTTCGCGGCCACGATGGCCTCCTTCATATTCGCCGACTTGCGGATACTCGGTCAGATCGGGACCACTATCGCCCTCGGTCTGCTGTTCGACACGCTGATCGTCCGTTCGTTCATGACGCCGTCCATTGCGGCGCTGCTCGGCCGCTGGTTCTGGTGGCCGTTGAAGGTGCGTCCCCGCCCCGCCAGCCAAATGCTTCAGCCCTACGGATCACGCCAATCGGTTCGTCAACTACTGCTATGGGAAGACGATGACCCGACGGTCTCCGAGGCACCACCGCGCTCTCAAAAGTGACGATCAATAACCGGATGTTGTTGGACAGCAGCCGCTTTTGCTGATCGGCTGCACGGGGTCAGGCCCTGCCAACTCCGGCGAGCTCGCCGGACGGCTCGGGCTCCGACACCGAGACGTCCTGCAGTTTCCCTTTCAACCCCGCGACCCTGCGCAGCTGGGCGGCCATGTTCATGGAGGTCAACATCGGGATGCCTCCGATGAACGTTCGAAAGGAGGGATGGCCGCCGTCAAGGTGGAGCATGAAAAGGCAGCCGACCACGTAGAAGAATCCGATGGTGAACAGAGCCGCGGGTATCGCATACGCGAGCGGTGACCGAGCGTCGGCAACCAGTTCGGTCGCATATTCCACTTCTTCTTGCGACATTGGTTCGCGTTTGCGGAGTTTGGCCAGCACAGCTTTGTGGGCGCCCACCTTTTCACCCAAAGGATGGGATGTCCGCGTCTCCAGCCGGCTGATGTATACGAATACGCAAGTGGCGAACACGATTTCCGCCACGGCAGCGAGGATCGTGAGATCACCCCATGGACCGAGACTCAACCCGCCGCTCCTCTGCCGACTTCGTATGCTTAAAACGCTACCTGATCTAAGTAATTCTGTCGGGTCTCACAGGAACCTGACAGGAACAAGGGCTGAGCCGCAGTCCTCGACGTCGCCCGCCAGGTCAGCGGAAGCGGACGTTCAACGTCGCCAGGCCGAAGATCTTTCGGCCATCGGACTTGGCGGCGACGATGACGACACCGCTGCGGGTCGCCGGATCCAGCGACTTGATCCGGCCGCTGTACTCGATGTCCGCGCCCTCGGTGGCCGACACGATCGCGGGCGCAGACAGCCGCACCGCATAGCGAGTGACCGCTCCTGGGTCGCCCGACCATGCGGAGGCGAATCCGGCACCCAACCCCATGGTCAGCATCCCGTGGGCGATCACATCGGGCAGCCCGGCCAGCTTGGCGATGTCCTCGTCCCAGTGAATGGGGTTGGCGTCGCCGGCAACGCCGGCGTAGTTCACCAGGTCGCCGCGGGACAGTCGGGTGTGGTGCACCGGTAGCTCTTCGCCGACCTTCACATCATCGAAGGACGGCGTTCCTGGCGTGCGGGTGGTGCCTCCCTCGGCGATCCGAATCTCGCCCTCCGGTCGCACCGTCTTGTGGTATTCCTCTTCGCCGATTCCGAAGATGTCTACGTCGTGCATCATCGTGTTCTGCACGGCCGTCTTGATCGCCGGGTCGAGGTCCTCTGCGGTGAGGCCGACGACGGTGGTGTGGAGGCTGTGCACCTGTTCGCCGGCGGTGTCGGTGAAGGTGTTGGTCACGGTGATCAGGTCTCTGCCTGCGATCCTGCGGACCGACGACAGTTCGACGTCGACGTGCAGTTCGTCGCCGGCCACGATCGGGCGGTGCTGCTCGAAGACTTCTTCGGTCTGCATATAGGTGTCGTAACCGACGACCACCTGTTCGAACATGTGGCGATTGCAGGTCATGCCCGGGGTCGACGTGAACGTCAGCGGCGCCACCAGGTCCGAATAACCCAGCTCCGCGGCGGCGGCGACGTCCCAGTGCGCGGGGTGGTAGTCCTGCACTGCACGGGCGTACTCGCGGACCTTCTCGCGGCCTACCAGGTAGGTGCCGTCCATCTGGTAGTAGTGGCCGACCCGCGATTCGAGCGCCGACGCTTCTGCTGGTGCAGTCATGGATGTGTCAACTTTTCTATCGGCGCGTTCACTGAGCCCGACCAAAGCACCCTAACGCGCGGACACCGTAGCGCCGGTTTGGTGGCGGCCCGCCGGCAGCCAGTGCCAGGCGTCAACCGCGGATACATCGGTAACGTCGTCATTGGTCCTTCGACCAGCACGCAAGAGATCGAGGCGCGATGACAGACACCCCGGCAGAAGTAGTCGAATCGATCGACCCGCCACGGCGATCGCGACATTGGCGGCGCATGGCCGTCCTGCTCGCCATAATGCTGCTGCTGTTCGGCGTGCCGTGGTGGACGCTGCTCGCGCCTGGCGCGGCGTGGCCGGCGGTCGTCTTCGTGGTCGGCACGCTGCTGTTTGTCGCGGCTTTCGTCGCACTGCCGCTGTTGATGATGCTGGGCCACGGCCGCAGACATCTCGACAGGGCCGCTTCTGTGGGTGACGCATCGTTGGGCGCGGCCTGGGTGTTGTTCGTGTGGTCGGTGCTGGGCCAAGGGTTGGGGCTGGCGTTGCACATCGCGGGGGTCGAAGATCCGGCGCGATCCCGGTTGGTCGCGGTAGCCGTCCTCGCCGCGGTGGTGGTGCTCCTCGTGTGGGGTTATGCCGAGGCGATGCGCGTTCCGCGCGTCAGGAAGCTTGATGTCGCCATCGCCCGGCTCGGTAGCGGTCTGGACGGCCTGCGCGTCGCGCTGATCACTGACACGCACTACGGGCCGATCGATCGCGCACGGTGGTCGGCGGCCGTCGTGGCGCGGGTTAACGAACTCGACGCGGATGTCGTGTGCCACGTCGGCGACATCGCTGACGGGACGGTGGATGTGCGCGAGGAGCAGGCAAGGCCGCTCGCGTCGGTGGCGGCGACGTCCGCCCGTGTGTACGTCACCGGCAATCACGAGTACTTCAGCGAGGCGCAAGGATGGCTCGACTACATGGAGAGCATCGGCTGGGCCGCGCTACATAATCGGCACGTCACCGTCGAACGCGATGGTGACCGGCTCATCGTCGCGGGGGTGGATGACGCCACTGCCCAGGCGTCGGGTGTCCGCGGACACGGCGCGAATCTCGAGTCCGCCCTCACGGGAGCCGACCCGACACTGCCGGTCCTTCTGCTCGCGCATCAACCCCAACAGGTCGCGCACGCAGTGCGGGCCGGCGTCGATCTCCAGGTCTCGGGTCACACTCACGGCGGCCAGATCTGGCCGTTCAATTTTCTCGTCCGATTGGATCAACCAGTAGTGCAGGGTCTGAGTCGACACGGCGAGCGGACTCAGCTGTACACGAGCCGCGGGACCGGATTCTGGGGCCCGCCCTTTCGGGTTTTCGCGCCCAGTGAGATCACCCTGCTGACCCTTCGTCGCGCATAGTCTGCCTAAGCGGGACAGGAACTTTCAGCGACTCGGAGGGGCCGCGACGGCGAGGGCAAGCCACCCATGACCGACGGTCCCTTCGCGGAGGCCATGTCGATTTTGACCCGCGCGACGAAAACTCAAGCGGCTCGTCGAGCAACCGCAGCGAGTCGTCGAGCGGCTTGGTGGGCAGGAGCAGCGCCACCTGTCCGAACCCGAGGTCCTCGACAGCGCGCCAATAGTCGGGATCGGTGTGAGTGCCGAATGGCGCCAGCGGGACGTCGTGGCCCGCGCCCTCGGGGATCTGACCGATGCGTTTGCTCAGATGGTCCACGGGGAGTGGGTTCGAGATCCAGCCGGCTTCGTGTCGGATCACCCGCTTGACGGTGGCATCTGAGTCGCCGCCGATGTAGGTAGGAGGGTGCGGTTTCTGGACCGGCTTGGGGCGAAGGTACGACGGATCGAAGTCGACGTACTTGCCGTGGTACTCCGCGGGTTCGGTCGTCCACAGCGCCTTAATGGCCTCGATCCGTTCGTCGAGCACTGCGCCGCGCTTCTTCGGATCCGTGCCGTGGTTGCGCCGTCGCGATGGTCTTCATGGTGTGCTTCTCTCTGTTGCCGCGGCCGGTCGACCGCTCTCACGGGTAGGAGCGCCTACCCCATACCGCTCGCACACTTTTCGCGCGACTGTTTCTGGGATGACCCAACTAGCCGCAGCCTGGCCCTAGCCCCTCAGGACGAGGGACAGACGGCAGGTCTCGACCTGGTGCGTCGATCCGTTGCGGAAATCGGGCAGGCGAACAGTGGCGTAGAACTCGTCGACTTGCGGCGTGATGTTGGAACTACCGCGACCTTCGGAGTCGAATCCGGGGTCCTCGTCCAGCTCGGAGTTCGAGCGCTGCGCTGAGCCTCGCATTCCCAAGCCGGAAGGGGAGGCCCAGTAGCGCTCCGGGTTGAAATACGCAAGGAGCTGGTCTGATCCGGTGTCGTCGCCCCACAAGCGGAAGGACGCTTCTTCCTTGCCGGGCCGGTCGATGAACGACTGGGCGTCGCTTTCTGACATGGCCGCATACGCCTCGACCGTGGCCAGGGAATTGCCGTTGCCTGCGTCCTGTAGCGAGAAGTCGCGTACCTGCAAGATGTTGCCGGCGCCTACGGGGCCAACGCAGGATCCCGTGTAGGCGTGGGCGATCCCGGCAGGGGACAGCGCTCCCGCGCCGAGTCCGATGGCGCTAGCCACGAGCGCCCCGGCGGCCAGCCGTCCGAGTCCCCGAGGCTTGGTCCCGCCGGGCACGAGGCGGTGAGTCGTCCGGGACGAGATGGTGTCGATGTGAGTCGTGGTGGTCATGTCCTTCCCCTTCATGCGAGCTGTCGGTTGACGACAATGCTCGGCCGGGTGGGCATGGGCGCTCTAGTCACGGGTCTGTAGCGACCGCGGTCCTGAATCTGTACTAGTCAGCGTGACGAGGATGCGGTCTACTAGCGGTAGCGTTTGCTGACCCTGGTGAGGAGGGTGCAGATGTCGGGTTACGGTCAGTTCTGTCCGGTGGCCAAGGCTATGGAACTACTCGATGAGCGGTGGACCGTGCTGGTGGTCCGCGAGTTGCTCGCAGGAAGCACGCACTTCAATGATCTACGCCGCGGTGTGCCGAAGATGTCGCCGTCGCTGCTGTCCAAACGGCTGCAGACGTTGACCCGCGCCGGGGTGGTGGAGCGATCCGAAGTCGACGGCCGCACGATCTACACGCTGACCGAGTGCGGGCGGGAACTGGTTGGCGTGGTCGAGGCGCTTGGGGCGTGGAGTGTTCGCTGGATGAGTGACCTCGTCGAGAAAGACCTCGACCCGAGCGTGTTGATGTGGGATATCCGCCGCACCATTCCTCTCGACCACTGGCCGCGGGTGCGCACTGTGGTGGCGTTCCGGTTGTCGGGCGCGCCTCCGAAAGCGTCGTCGTGGTGGCTGATGGTCGCCGACGGCGAGGCGCAGGTATGCGATTTCGATCCCGGATACGAGGTGACGGCAACGGTGTCGACCAGCTTGCGAACGCTCAGCCAGATCTGGCGGGGAGACCAGTCCTGGCAGCGGGCAACGTTGGACGGGTCAGTCTCCATCGCCGGCCCACGCGAGGTGCGGCGATCGGTGCCCACCTGGATCGGCCAATCAGGCCTGGCGGCGGTGCCGCGACCGGCCTGACCATTACCTCGACCGACGACCGTGATTGCGTGGGTAACGTCGTCGATGGCCCTCTCGATGGCTGGATGCGTCGAAGATGCTTGGTAGTTCGGGGAGGTTCGTGAGGTCGATCAGCCGGATCTCCCGCGTCGGAGTGAACTCGCCCGTCACCACGTATCTGTGAGAGGCGTGGACGCCGGCTTCTCCGATCGCGGTCACTCGGTCGGTCGCGCCGTAGGAGATGCTGATACCCGCGGGGCTCATCCGATTTGCGGCCGCCCTTTCGGGGGGTGGTGGACCAATGTCGGACGCATGAAGCCACTCAGAAGCCTCGCTCTTCGATGTCGCCATTCGCGCGCGGAAAAGGCGGGTGGGACAAGGCGCCGGCCACACTGCGGGGTGGTGCTCACCGAGATCGGACACTGCCTTGAGTGTTTGACGAGATGCTTGAAGGCTTCCCACCTGTACGTCAGTTGCTCAATCCGGCTGGTGCTCTTGTGATCCCGCGGTATCCAGTCTGGTGTCACGCTGAGCGCTTCCACCACGTCGTCGACCAGTCCGTGGTGCGAGATGCCCGCGATCTCCAGGATCTCGTGGGCCACATCGTTTGAGGCCACCGAGTCGAGGAGCGGTTCGGATGCCTTCGGAGAAGGCTGGTAGTAAACGCCGACGCCGATCGCGAAGGCATCGATGAAGACTTCAAGAGTGATTGCGACAGGTGTCGACGCGGAGATGCCCGCGGTGCAATAACTGCACTACTGCTCAGTCGCATACGTCTCGATATGTTCACGCAGTACGCGGTCTTCGACGTGCGCTGGGCAGACAGCTGGTGGGCCAGCCTGTGTGCCGACGAACCCCACGCCGCAACGATAAGACACTCTCGAGAACGACAGCGCCGTCAGTGCAGGACGGGCGTGCGCGGCTTCGCTTCGTGAAACAGAGGGGCCTGCGTGGCTGCTGCGCCGCGGCCGTCTCGACGCATCCGCCGGCCGAGGGCTCGTCGAGCGCGCTTGGTGAGCGAGCGGCTCCTCGAGACGAGCAGGTCGAGTTGTTCCCAACTGAGCCCGTCGAGGTCGCCGTTTGAGTCGTGGGTCGCGACGACGACGGCACCGCGGAGTAGCGGCACGGTCTTGGGCGTCAAAGTCGTTGTTGCTAACAGCAATTCAGTTGCACGCGAATTGACGTGACGCTGGCAGCGATGCGTGGACGGGCTGAACCAGAAGTCGAACTGCCGGTCAGCACTGGTCAGGCATTTAAGCCCGTGGTCCTGCACCAGTTGGTCGATGTCGGCCTTTCCGAAGGCGCGGGTTTCGTATGCGGCGCCATAGGCGCTGAAGTACAAGACTGTGTTCATCCAAGCGTTCCATTCATCTCTTTCTTCTCTCATGGTCGCGGCGCCGGCTGGCCCGCGCTGTTACTTGAGTTACCCATGTGACATTTGAGACAAACGTTGATAACGGATTTGATATTCCAGTTTGGATGGCGCGAGCTCGTATTCGGAAAGATCGGCCGACGATGTCGAGAACGGGGCGACGGCTCCGTCCCAGGGAAGAGCGACCAACTAGGGTCGCCAACCTGAAGGGAGAAAATCATGGCCAAGTACCTGTTTCTCAAGCACTACCGAGGTGCACCGGCGTCCGTCAACGACGTGCCGATGGACCAATGGGAGCCCGCCGAGATCGAGGCGCACAT
The DNA here is from genome assembly GCA_032161985.1 of Mycobacterium sp. Lineage (GTDB taxonomy): Bacteria > Actinomycetota > Actinomycetes > Mycobacteriales > Mycobacteriaceae > Mycobacterium. The sequence goes on along the minus strand of JAVRPX010000050.1, from coordinate 22,922 downwards.
TCAGTACATGGACGACTTCGCGGACCGCCTGCGGGACAGCGGCGAATACGTCGACAGCCAGGCCTTGTCCTCGGAGGGCGCCTGGGTCCGCTTCGACGGGGAGGGCAAGCCTCCCGTGACCGACGGCCCGTTCGCCGAGACCAAGGACCTCATCGCGGGCTTCATGATCATCGACGTGGACTCCTACGAGCGCGCCGTCGAGCTGGCCGGCGAGTTGTCCGCGGCGCCAGGTGCGGGTGGCAAGCCGATCCATGAGTGGCTCGAGGTGCGGCCGTTCATGGGTGCTCCGACGACCGTCACCGAATAGTGGCTGCCGATGCGGTGGACGAGGCCCAGCTGCGGGATCTGATCCCCGGTGTGCTGGCTGCCCTCGTCCACCGCGGGGCCGACTTCGCGACCGCAGAGGATGCCGTCCAGGAAACGTTGGTCCGGGCCGTCGAGACGTGGCCGAAGCAGCGCCCCGACGATCCCAAGGGCTGGCTGATCACCACCGCGTGGCGGCGATTTATAGATCTGACCCGATCCGACGCTGCTCGGCGCCGCCGCGAAGCCCGGATCGCCGACGAGCCGGCGCCCGGACCGACCGAGGCGAGCGACGACACGCTGCAGCTCTACTTCCTGTGCGCGCACCCAAGCCTCACGTCTTCGTCGGCCGTCGCCCTGACGCTGCGCGCCGTCGGCGGTCTCACCACGCGCCAGATCGCGCGGGCGTACCTCGTTCCCGAAGCGACGATGGCCCAGCGGATCAGCCGCGCCAAACGCACGGTGAACGACGTCCGGCTTGATCGTCCAGGGGACTTGCGCACCGTTCTCCGGACGCTGTACCTGGTTTTCAACGAGGGGTACACCGGTGATGTCGACCTCGCCGCCGAGGCGATCCGGTTGGCCCGGCAGCTGACCACCACTACCGACGACGCGGAGGTCGCCGGACTCCTCGCCCTCTTCCTGCTCCACCACGCCAGACGCGTTGCCCGGACCCGCGCCGACGGCAGTCTCGTGCCACTGTCCGAGCAGGACCGCGGCCAGTGGCGGCGCGACCTGATCGCCGAGGGCGTGGCCGTACTCCAGGCCGCGCTGGCTCGCGACCGGCTCGGCGAATACCAGGCGCAGGCCGCGATCGCGGCCCTGCACGCCGACGCACAGACAGCCGAGGAGACCGACTGGGTGCAGATCGTCGAGTGGTACGACGAGCTCGTCCGGCTCACCGACAGCCCGGTTGTTCGGCTCAATCGCGCCGTGGCCCTTGGTGAGGCGGACGGACCTCAGGCGGGTCTCGCTGCCCTCGCCGAACTCGACCCGACGCTCCCGCGGTACACCGCATCGACCGCCTACCTTCACGAGCGGGCCGGCGAAATCGCCACTGCGGCACAGCTCTACGCCGACGCAGCGGCACAGGCGCAAACCGTCGCCGAGCGCAACCACCTCACCCTCAAGGCCGCCACACTGCGCCCTCGAGGCTGAACGGGTGACGGCTACCCGCGGTATTGAGCCACCAGAGCGGCGTACTCGTCGAGCAACCGAAGCGATTCGTCGAGCGGCTTGGTCGGCAGGAGCAGGGCCACCTGTCCGAACCCGAGTTCCTCGACGGCGCGCCAGTAATCAGGGTCAGCGGGAGTGCCAAACTGCGCGAGCGGGACGTCGTGGCCCGCGCCCTCGCGTATCTGACCGATGCGCTTGGCCAGATGGTCCACCGGGAGCGGGTTGGAGATCCAGCCCGCGTCATGTCGAATGATCCGCTTCACCGTGGCATCGGAGTCGCCGCCGATATAGACGGGCGGGTGCGGCTTCTGGACTGGCTTGGGGCGGAGATACGACGGACCGAAGTCGACGTACTTGCCGTGATACTCGGCGGGTTCGGTCGTCCACAGCGCCTTAATCGCCTCGATGCGCTCGTCGAGCAGCGCACCACGCGTCTTCGGGTCTGTGCCGTGATTGCTCAGCTCCTCGATATTCCAACCGGCGCCCACGCCGAACACGAACCGGCCGCCGGAGATCAGGTCGATGCTCGCGGCTTCTTTCGCTGTGATGATCGGATCACGCTGAATCAGCAGTGCGATCCCGGTGAATAGCTCGATCTTCGAAGTCACCGCCGCTGCCGCGGCGAGCGTGACAAACGGATCCAATGTCCGGTAGTAGATAGACGGCAGCTCGCCGCCCATCGGGTATGCGGACTCCCGGCTCGCCGGAATGTGCGTGTGCTCAGCGATCACCAGCGAGTCGAAACCCCGCTCCTCAATCGCACGCGCCAGCGACACCGGATCGATACCGTCGTCGGTAACAAACGTTGAGATCCCGATCTTCATACGCCACTCCTATTGGTCGACTCCGACTCGGCAACCCCCCCGAGACGAGAGTATTCCGAGATGGCGGCGACCCACTGGTCGTCGCGAAATGCGCGGACTTGGGTCTGTAGGCGAGATAATTCGAAAACTCAACATTGACGGCTTCCGGCAAGCGTTCGTGATTGGTGATCAAGATCAATAGGGGGAGGGACGACGGCAACGTGAGTGATCGAATTCCGATCGTCATCGCAGAGGATTCCCTGTTGGTGCGGGACAGCCTTTCCCGGGCGCTGTCGACCGACCCCGATGTAGACGTCGTCGGTGTCGCCGAGGACTACGACTCAGCGGTCGAACTCGTCGAAAAACATGGACCGACGATCCTGGTCACCGACGTTCGCATGCCACCCACCTCGACCGATGAAGGAATCCGGTTGGCGCAGTGGATGCGGACGGCGCATCCGGACACCGGCGTGATCGTGTTGTCGAACTACGCCGACCCGAGTTACGCGGCCGGGTTGCTCGAGGGCGGAACGGCAGGCCGGGGCTACCTGTTGAAAGAACGGATATCGCACTTCGATGAACTCGCCGAGGCAGTGCGTCAGGTGGCGAGTGGTGGGACGGTACTCGATCCGCTCGTGGTCGAGGCACTGCTCGCTCAGCCCCGTTCCGCCGCAACGCTGAGCCGGCTGACCCCCAGAGAACGCGAGGTGCTCAGCGAACTGGCTACCGGGTTCAGCAATCGGACCGTCGCGCAACGGCTGGTGTTGTCGCAACGGGCGGTGGAAAAGCACATCAACGCGATCTTCGCCAAGTTGGAATTGACCCCCGACGACACTGTTGATCGGCGAGTCAAGGCCGTGCTGATGTTCCTCAACGACGGCGGATCGGCTTGAGCCGGTGCTGCGCATGATCGAAAAGGTGGTGTGTACACCATGGTGCACAGCAAATCGGCTCGGCACGATGGGACGGTGGACGAGGTCGTGCGTGTCTTGGTCGTCGACGACCAGGCCAGTTTCCGGCGGGCCACCGCCGCCACCTTGGACGCGATGGACGATTTCGTAATGGCGGGCGAGTGCCAGACGGGTGAATCAGCGGTCGAACTCATTCGTGACGGCGGCGCGGACATCGTGTTGATGGACATCCACATGCCGGGAATGGGGGGAATCGAAGCCGCCAGGCAGATCCATGCCGCTCACCCGGATGTGATAGTTGTGCTGATGTCGACCTACGACCTCGAGGACATTTCCGTTGCTGCCGCGGACTGCGGCGCATCGGCATATCTGCACAAGGAACACTTGAGCCCTGATCTGCTGAACCGGATATGGCGAACAGGCGGCTGAGGGTCCCGACGGCGGTCGGATCGGTACCCGAATGGCGGGCGCCGAAGATCCTGTTACTCGCGGCGTTCCGGTCTTCGGCGTGGTTGGGCCACGACCTGATTCACCGTTTCCGTGCGGAACGCTTCGAGGTATTCCTCGCTGGTCATCTCGCCCTGTGGGCCAGTGCTGGCATCGTGCTGCCCCTCTTGGAGTACACGTGGGTACTGCAATCCCGATGGTTTCTTGCCTTCTGCGCGGTGGGCGTCGCGCAGTGTGTCGTGCTGGTCATCGCGCTACAACTGGCTCGGCACAACAGGTTTCAGCAGTCGATCACGCTGGTCTGCATCGGGACATGGGTCAGCGCCGTGCTGATTACCTTCATATGGCCGCCATTGCTGCCCGCGATGGCGCTGGTGGCCATGGTGCCCGTCGTTTTCGCCGAGCCCTACGTCCGCTGGCAGCGCGGACTGGCCTTCACGGTGATCACCGGCGTCTGCGTCCTGGCTATGATCCTGGTCGCGCGCTTGACCCCGGTTACGGACGCGGTCGAGCAAGCGCCCCGTTGGATAGAGACTGCGTTCCTCGTCATCGCCGTCCCGTTCAACGCCTTGCACGTCATGGTGATCGTGTGGAACAACGCCGCTGCGCTGAGGACCTCTGAGTCACAACTCGCCGAACGCGCCGCCGAACTGGCGGCCTCACGCACCCGGTTGATCACCGCGGCCGATGAAGAGCGGCGCCGCCTCGAACGCGATCTGCACGACGGCGCCCAGCAGCACCTCGTCGCGTTGTCGGTGCTCATTCAGCTAGCCCGCAACGCCGAACGCGACAAAGCCCAGCCATTGTTGACTGAGGCGTCGGACCTGGTCGAAACCGCCGTCACGGAGATTCGCAGACTCGCCCACGGCATCTACCCGCCACTGCTGGTCAGCGGCGGCCTGACCGAGGCCCTGCCGACGCTGGCCGCGCGTGCGTCGGTGCCCGTGCACCTCGAACTCAACGGCCTCGGCCGTTACCCGCCCTCGACGGAGGCCGCGCTCTACTACTGCTGCAGCGAAGCGCTGCAGAATGCCGCCAAACACGGCGGACCGGCCACCACCGTCACGGTCGCGGCGCATGCCGACGAACAGTCGCTGAACCTCACGGTCAGCGACACCGGCCGCGGGTTCGACGGCGCAACCATGGGCGTTGGGCTGACCAATATGACGGACCGGCTTTCGGCCATCGGTGGCCAACTGGAGATCGACACGGCGCCGGGCCGCGGAACCCGCGTCACCGCCGTCGTCGACACCTCAATCTGATCGGCGGTGGTGTACACACCACCGCCAACCGTGTTGCTGACACGGTCGTCAAATGGGTCCCTTCGCAAGAGGATAGAGCTATATCGAAAAGCTCTGGCCGACAGCATGTTCAAGGAACGGGGGCCCGCGTGTCGATCGCCGAACGTCCGATGTCTTCAGTATCGGAAGCGGAACTGCTGAGCTTTCCGCCACGACTCAGGTTGGTGCCGAAGGACCCTAGCGATCACGCCGCGGACCAGCTTTTGCCAACCGGCACCGTGACGCTTCTGATGGCTGACATCGAAGGCTCCACTCGGATCTGGGAAGCCCGGCCTGACGAGATGGCGGCCGCACTGGCCACCATGGATCGCACGCTCGCCGAACTAGTCCCCGCCAACAACGGCGTGCGCCCGATTGCGCAGGGTGAGGGAGACAGCTTTGTAGTGGCGTTCAGACGGCCAGGCGATGCGGTCTCCTGCTCCTTGGCCCTGCAGCTTGCTGCGCTGTCACCGATCCGGCTGCGGATTGGCGTACATACCGGCGAAGTACTGTTGCGCGACGAAGGCAACTACATGGGGCCGACGATCAACCGTGCCGCCCGCTTGCGCGAACTCGCCCACGGCGGCCAAACCGTATTGTCCGGCACAACAAGGGATCTCGTCTTCGGGTCGCTACCCGAGCAGGTGTGGTTGGTCGACTTCGGCCGCCACCTGCTGCGCGACCTGCCCCGTCCCGAGCGCGTGGCTCAGCTGTGCCACCCCGATCTGCACAACGACTTCCCGCCGTTGCGAACCCGCCCAACCAACGTCGGGTGATTCCACTGGGGTTCCTATCGATAGCTGGGGATTGCTCAGTGGCACCCTGGTCACCGGGGCCGGCGGGACAGGCCGTCTCGGGGTCAACGTGGGGTTGATCGCGTAGCCCTCGCTGACGGCGAAGCGAGCTGTTTTACCAGACACGAACCCAGTCGACGAGCATGTCCGCAGGGTAGGTCCCCGCGCTGGGATCGCCGCCGCCTGAACCGGCAACCGCAAGGTTCAGGATCGGAAACAACGTGTAGCCGGGCTCGTTGAAGTGCCAGTCCGGCAGCGAGTTCGCCGGTACATCGAAGTACGGTTGCGCGCCGTCGACGTAGTCCTCCCAGAAGCGCATGCCGGCGTTATCCCATTGGACGCGCCACGTGTGCCAGCCGCTGTCGACGGTGATTCCGTGGGAGACGTGTTCTCCGCCATTCAACAGTGCGTGGACGGCGGTTCCCGCAGCCCAGTGGCCGTTGCCGTACCACTCCATGAGGTCGACTTCGCCCCCGTTCGCGGGGTTGTTGTTGGCCAAATACCAGGCGGGCCAGCAACCGGGCGTGAGGCAGTTCAGCTTGATCCGGGCTTCCCAGGTGGTGCCGATGGGCCCGCGGTATTTGCCGAACAGCTTGCCGCTATAGAAGGTGTTGCCGTCCTTGGCGGCGCGGAACACGAGGTTGGACTTGCCGTCGAGGAAGACGTTTCGCCGATCGTCACGGTATTGGCCAACGTTCTCGGGCAACTCCCAGAACGTCGGGTCCTGCATGTCCTCGCGGGCTAGCGCCACCTCCCACTTCGACGCATTGGGGGCCGAGCCGGCCGGGCCGTCGAACTCGTCCTGGAAGAGGTAGCCGCTGGGGGGTGGCGCAGCCTTCGCAGCGGGGAGGGGGACTGTGGCCGCCAGCGCGCCGATGCCCGCTATCTGCATCACGCGGCGACGATTCATTTCAGACATCCGACCAGGAAAGCCGGAATGCGCGCTGAGCGCAAACTGCGGTCACGACGGAAGCACGTCCAGCCGACCCGATCCGACCAGTACAACCTCGCCGCCCACTCTGACTCGAACCCCGCCATCGGCGCTCCGTGCCGAGATGCTGATCCGGGATGGCCGGTCGATGAATCGGCCCTGACGTAGCTCAGCGTCCTCGCCGTCGCCGAGCCGGTCGTGTCGATGAAGGTAGGCGGCAACGCAACCTGCCGCGCTGCCCGTTGCCGCGTCCTCGACGACGCCGTCAATGTTCCAGTGCCGCCCTTCTGCGGCCTCGGCGTCGAGCAGATAGGCGTATTCCGCGCCGACCTCGGGCGCGACGTCCTAATCCAAACGCCCCGCGTCGATCAGGCGAATCGCCGCCGCGCCCTCCTCGTCGGAGGCCTCCAGGTCCACCTCGACGTCGAAGCCCCAGTCGTGGTCGCCGGCCGGGTCGTCCAGGATCTGCCGCACTCGCCACACATCAGACTGGCGGTCGATGATCAGCAGCGCGGGGCCTCGGGCGTCAGCGCCGATTCCCACGTCATCGTGCTCGGCGAAGTAGTCACGCACCACGTCCTCCCAGCGTTCGGACGTCCACCCGGACGCACCGTCCAACTCGCCAAGGTCGTGCCAGCGGCGACGTGCGAAGAACTCCACCCGCCGGAACAGCGCATTGCGGACCATTGCGGTGAACGCCCGCTCGTTGCCGGTCAGCGGGCGCGGGCGAGTCGGCACCGCCACTGGCGCATCCAGCGGCTGGTCCGGGCTGGTGAGCTGTTCCCACTCGTCGAGCAGACTCGAATCCACCTGGCGCACAAGCTCACCCAGCCACTCGACGATGTCGGTGACGTCCTCGGTCCGCGCGGCGGCCGGCACGCCGGACCGCAGCGCCTTGAAGGCGTCGGAAAGGTAGCGCAGCACCGCGCCCTCGGAGCGGGTCAACCCGTAGACGCTGACGAACTCCCGGAACGTGAACGCCCGCTCCCACATCTCGCGCACGACGGACTTCGGCGACAGCTGACCGTCGGCCGCCCACGGGTTGCTTTGCAGGTACACCTCGAAGGCGTGCCCGAGCAGCTCCTCAAGCGGCTTGGGATAGGTGACGTCGTCCAGCAACTCCATCCGCTCGTCGTACTCGATGCCCTCGGCCTTCATCGCGGCGATGGCCTCGCCCCTAGCCTTCTTCAGCTGCGCCGCCAGGATCTGGCGAGGGTCCTCAAGGGTGGCCTCGATCACCGAAACAACGTCCAGCGCATGGGTTTCCGATTCCGGGTCAAGCACGTCGACCGCGGCGAGCGCGAACGTCGACAGCGGCTGGTTGAGGGCGAAGTCAGGCGGCAGGTCGACGGTCAGCCGGTAGCGCCGTCCGTCGGGCTCAGGTTCGTCGAGCCGCTCCAGCACTCCGGCCTGCAGCAGCGAGCGGGCGATGCCGACCGCCTCGCGGATGTGCTGAAGCTGCCGCTTGCGCGGCTCGTGGTTCTCGGTGAGCAGGCGGCGCATCGCGACGAACGGGTCGCCTGGTCGGTCGACGACGTCGAGCATCATCGCGGTCGACACCCGCATGTTGCTGGTCAGCGGCTCGGGGGTAGCCTCGACCAACCTCTTCATCGTCGACTCGCTCCATGGCACCATGCCCTCGGGCACCTTGCGGCGCACCAGCTTTCGTCGCTTCTTCGGGTCGCCGGCGACCTTGGCGAACTGTTTGAGGTTCTCCACCTCGTGTTCGGGCGCCTGGACGACGACGGTGCCTGCGGTGTCGTAGCCGGCGCGCCCGGCCCGTCCGGCGATCTGGTGGAACTCGCGAGCACTGAGCAGCCGAGTGCGGGTGCCGTCGTACTTCGACAAGGCCGAGAACACGACGGTCCGGATCGGCACGTTAATGCCGACGCCGAGGGTGTCGGTGCCGCAGATGACCTTGAGCAGGCCGGCCTGAGCCAGCTGTTCCACCAGACGGCGGTACTTGGGCAGCATCCCGGCGTGATGCACGCCGATCCCATGGCGGACCAATCGCGACAGCGTCGTCCCGAAGGCCGACGAAAACCGGAACCCGCCGATCAGGTCGGCGATCGCCGCCTTCTCCTCCTTGGTGCTCACGTTGACACTCATCAGCGCCTGCGCCCGCTCCAGTGCCGAGGCCTGGGTGAAGTGGACGACGTAGATCGGGGCTTGCTTGGTGTCGAGGAGGTCGCCGATCGTCTCGTGCATCGGCGTGGTCGCGTAGTAGTGATGCAGCGGAACGGGGCGCTCGGCGTTGGCGACCAGCGCCGTCGCCCGGCCGGTGCGACGGGTCAAATCCTCGCGGAGGAAGGTGACGTCGCCGAGCGTCGCCGACATCAGCAGGAACTGGGCGTTCGGCAGCTCAAGCAGTGGCACCTGCCAGGCCCAGCCACGGTCGGGGTCGCCGTAGAAGTGGAACTCGTCCATGACCACCAGGCCGATGTCGGCTTCCGCACCTTCGCGCACCGCGATGTTGGCGAGGACCTCCGCGGTGCAGGCGATGATCGGTGCCCCCTGATTGACCGAGGCGTCGCCGGTGAGCATGCCGACGTTGGCCGCGCCGAATACGTCGCAGAGGGCGAAGAACTTCTCGCTGACCAGTGCCTTGATCGGCGCGGTGTAGTAGCTACGCCGACCCGCTGCCAGCGCCGCGTACAGCGCGCCGGTGGCCACCAGCGACTTACCCGAGCCGGTCGGCGTCGCCAGGACGACGTTCGCACCGCTGACCAGCTCGATCAGCGCCTCCTCCTGCGCCGGGTACAGCGAGGTGCCCTGCGCCTCGGCCCACGAGGCGAACGAGGCGAACAGCTCGTCGGGATCGTCGAGCGTGGGTGGAGGGAGGGTCATCGTGAGGAACAGCGTGCCTTACGACCGCCGATCGTACGATCGTGCGGTGACGACGCCCGAGATCCTCCGAAGCTTGCCGCTGGCCAAGGAGATCCTCGAGTCTCATCGCCACCGTGCCCACGGCGATGATGCCGGCTACGACGCGTACAAAGCGCACGTGTACCGCGTGGTGAACTTCGCCCCCGCGCTCACCCCGCAAGCGTCCGACCGCGACGACAAGCTGGCGGTCGCCGCAGCGTTTCACGACATCGCCGCGTTCGACACACTCGGCTACCTCGTGCCGTCGATCGAGGCGCAGGACGGATGGCTGCTGCGGCAGAACGGTCGCGAGACCTGGACCGACGAGCTGGCGCTCATCGTCGCCGAGCATCATCGGCTGTCCGGATACGGCCCGCCCCGCCCGTACGCACCGCTGGTGGAGGCCGTTCGACGAGCCGACCTCATCGACGTCAGTCAGGGCCTGATCCGGTTCGGACTCCCGCGTTCCTACGTGAAGGAAGTGCGCGCCGCCTTCGACGCAAGCGGCTTCTTCAAGCGCGTCATCCCCATGGGCACGCTGCGCGCAGTCCGCAAGTTGCAGCAGCCCGGGTTCCTGCGTCCCGGGAACGCCCTGGTCCACGAAGGGGCCGATCGCTCAGGCTAGATATCTGAACTCTCACGCCACAGGTCGATACCGGAATCCGATGCGTACCGGTCGATTTCGCTGAGTTCGGCCGGCGTGAAGTCCAGATTGGCGAGTGCTCCGAGGTTCTCGTCGAGCTGGGCAACGCTCGATGCACCGATGAGCGTCGAGGCCACCGTGGGGTCACGGAGCACCCACGCCAGCGCGAGCTGCGCAAGTGTCTGACCGCGGCGTTCCGCGATCCCCGCGAGTCCGCGAAGCCGCTCGCGCACTTCCTCGGTCACCACGTCGTCGTCGAAGGTCGGACGATCCGTCGCGCGCTCGATGTCGGCCGCGGGCCGCTGCAGATACCGGTCCGTCAGGAGGCCCTGCCCCAGCGCGGTGAATGCGATGGCCCCCATGCCTGCGTTGGCGAGTTCTGTGGTGAGCCCGCCCTCGATCCACCGGTTGAGCAGTGAGTACGACGGCTGGTGGATCACCAGCGGGGTGCCGAGCCGCTGCGCGATCGCCGCCGCTTCCGCGGTCTTTGCCGCCGAGTACGACGAAATGCCAACGTAGCGCGCCTTTCCCGAACGCACCGCGGTGTCGAGGGCGCCGATCGTCTCCTCGAGCGGTGTCCCCGGATCGATGCGGTGTGAATAGAAGATGTCGACGTGGTCGAGTCCGAGGCGGTCGAGCGACTCGTCGAGACTGGCGAGCAGGTAGGCGCGACCCCCGAGCTGACCGTAGGGCCCCGGCCACATGTCCCACCCCGCCTTGGTGGAGATGATCAACTCGTTGCGATACGGCTTGAAGTCGCGCCGCAGCATCCTGCCGAAGTTCTCCTCGGCGGAGCCGTACGGCGGCCCGTAGTTGTTGGCCAGATCGAAATGGGTGATTCCACGGTCGAAGGCGTGGCGCAACACCTGCCGCTGCACATCGAAGGGCCGGTTGTCGCCGAAGTTGTACCAGAGGCCCAGCGAGATGGCAGGCAGCAGAAGCCCGGACGACCCCACCCGCCGATACGGCATCGTGTCGTAGCGCTCGCGCGACGCCACCCACGGATCGTGGGTGAAGGGAACGTCAGAGAAGTTGGGATCCTCGGCCATGGGGTCATCGTATTTCGGTGAGAGGACGGGCATCCTGGCTGGGTGGGCTTGCTGATTCGCCTCGTCGAGTTGCTGATTGTGATCGTGCCGTTGGTCGGTGTGATCATTGCAGGTCTGAGGGCGGTATCGAGGGCGCGTGCACGTCAGGACGATGCCCCGACTGACGGGCTGCTGAGACGCGGAAGCGATCAGACAGCCCAGTGGCAGGCGATCAAGCGGGCGACAAGAGAGCACGATCGGACGGAGACCCGCTGGCTGGACTATGAACTCGACGTCGGCAAGCTCCTCGACTATCCGCTCATGACCGATATGCGCGATCCGCTGACGCAGGGCTTCCATCGCGCCAAGCTGCGGGCTGACTTCCTCCGTCCCGCCGACGCCGCCGACCTGCTAGGCGACGGCGACGTCGCTCGGCAGTACCGCGACGCCGTGGAGGAGTACGTGACCGCATTCGACGTGGCGGAGGCCGAAGCAATTCGAAGACGGCAAAGCGACTTCTCGCGGGCCGATCAACAGCGACTCGGCCGCGCGAAACGCGCGTTGCGGATCGCGTCGGACCTCGCGGCGACGCCGCAGGAACGTGAACGTGCCTTCGACGTCGCGCGCGGCGAGCTCGAGGGCCTGGTCGTGCTGCCCGAGCGCACCCGCGCCGCGATCGAGCGCGGAATCGCCGGTGAGCTCGACAGCTAGCTGTGTCGCGAGTCCAAAGTTCGGCCGCCGTCTGTAATCGTTGTGTCTACTCAAGTACCGAACATTTCGCTGCCAACGACTATTTCGACTCAGCGTGGATCCTTCTCTCCTGCTTCAACCGCTATGGGCAGCCTGTTCTTGGCGGGAGCCACCGGGCATGTCGCATAGTCGGTGAACGAGCACGGCAAGTTCGACGCGCGGTTGAAGTCGAGCGTCACGGCCCCGTCGGCGTCGGGCACGTTGATCGAAAGTGACCGGCAGGCAGGGTAGGTAGTCACACCGCTCGTGGCGTCGGTGAACAACACATGCAACTCGCCCGTCGGTCGGCCGAACGCGACCACCTGCAGAGGCGTGCCCGCCAGCTCGAAGTCGATTACGCCGAGGGCGTTGTGGTGGTGCTCGAGTCCTTCGACAACGGCGTCTGTAGTGACGATCTCCGGCTGCTCGTATGGAGTGAATGTTCCTGTGACGCGCCATTTTTCGTTGGGCGGGAAGAAAGGAATGCCTTTGTACTCGTTCAGGTGCGGAGACTTCGGATCGTGCACCCGCAAGGCGACAGAGCCGGTTCGGCGGATCACCTCGATACGGCGATCCCCATCGTCGACGAGAAGCCCCGGCGCGCCCTCGACAGGTTCGAGCCGTGCGGTGCCGTCGATCCCCTCGACGTAGGCTCCATCGGCGTCGGCTCGCCAGCGGCCTGGTAGATCGGCGACGGCCTCGAATTCGTCAGTGAGCCAGTACAAGCCGGTCAGGCTCACCCAGCCGAGCGGGTCGCCGTAGTAGCGCTCCCGTTCGGTGTGCCACTCGTTAAAGGCCCGCTCAAACGTCACTTCTGCGGTATCTCCGATGGTGGTCATGGCGCACTATCCTTTCTAACCCGTGGCGCTGGTGTCGGGGCGAAAATGCTCACAGCACGGCTTCTTTCGGAGCCGACTGAGACACCAGCGGCCTGCTCGGTATCCGCTCCCGCAGAACTGGAGCGACATCGGACTGGAACAGCTCCAGGCTGCGCCGCTTTTGGCTGGCCGTCACGCCCTCGGCATCGGCACTGAGGTGGATCACCTCGTGGCCGAGCTGCTGGTGGTAGCGGCCCACCTTGTCGATCACCTGCTGCGGGCTACCGACCAACGCCGAGCTTCGATCGAGGAAGTCCTCGATCGACTCGAACACCACTGGAAGCCCGGCGCGCCGCGCAAACGCCAAGCGTGAAGCGAACATGGGCAGGTACTCGGCGACCGCCTGTTGTGACGTCGGCGCGATGTGGAACCCGGCGGTGCCCGCGCCGACCAACGCGTCCTCGGGTCGATAGCCGTAGAACTCCCACCGCTGCCGGTAGTGACGCACAAGTTCAGCGTAGGGCTCGACGGAGAAGGTCACGTTGGCGGAGAAGATCGGGTCACCGTGTCGCGCGGCGAGGTCGACGGAATCCTTGCTCGTCGCGCTGCCGTGCCAGATCCGGATCCGCTTCTGCAGTGGCCGCGGAAGTGCCTTGGCATCGACGAGCGACGGCCGGAACTGGCCGGACCACGTCACCCGGTCGTTGTCCCACAGCAGGCGGAACAACTCATAGCCTTCCCGGTTGCGGTCCCATTGGTCGGCGGCGGTCACGTGAAACAACTCGGCCTGGGCCGAGCCGTTGCCCTTGCCGATAATCAGTTCCAGCCGCCCACCGGACAGGTTGTCGAGGGTCGAATAGTCCTCGAATGCGCGGACCGGATCGAGCAGGCTCAACGTCGTCACCGCGGTGAACAGCGCGATCGTCGATGTTCGCGCCGCGATATGGCTCAGCACCACCGGTGGAGACGACGAGATGAACGGATCTTCGTGTCGCTCGCCGACGGCGAAGCCGTCGAAACCCAGTTGTTCGGCGAGCACCGCGGACTCGATGACATCGCGCAGCCGGTCGGCAGGGTTCTTCTTCTCACCCGTAACGGGGTCCGGATGGTGAGTGATCAGCGTGATCAGCAGAAACTTCACGCCCGGCATCCTCCATTAGTCCCGGCTGCAACGGTGTCGAGGCGAGGCCTCTCGGTCGCTCCCGGATGACACGTATCGATGGGACGAACCCGGCGGCGCGACATCTCATTCCCGAGATTCCCCGCTGGAATTGTCATCAACGTGATCGAACCCGCCCCGACGGGCTTCAACCGGACCCGCCTATGGTCGAGCAGTGACGATCAGCTATGACGAGGAGCTGCGCGAGCAGATCGGGGCACGGTTGGCGGGTCACGAACGCCGCACCGTGACCGACCCGACGAAGCGGCACGCGGCCGTCGCATTGGTGTTGGTTGACTCCGACGTCGGCGACGACAGGGTGGATCCGGCGCCTGTGGACGACTGGATCGATGGGCGGCCGATAGAGAAGGGCCTCGACGGCCGTATGGTCGACGTGTCGGGAGGGGCTGCCTTCCTTTTGTGCCGCAGGGCATCTCGCCTGACTTCACATGCCGCGCAGTGGGCGCTGCCGGGCGGCCGGGTAGACCCGGACGAAACCGCGATCGACGCCGCGTTGCGGGAACTGGACGAAGAGGTAGGCGTCAGGCTGTCCGACTCGAACGTGTTGGGCCTCCTCGACGACTACCCGACACGGTCGGGATACGTCATCACTCCGGTGGTCATCTGGGTCCGCGGCCGCCTCGATCCGCGGCCTGCGCCCGACGAGGTGGTGGCGGTCTACCGGGTGGGGCTACACCAACTGCAACGCGACGATTCGCCGCGCTTCATCACCATTCCGGAGAGCCCGCGTCCGGTCGTACAAATACCGTTGGGGAACGACCTCATCCACGCGCCGACGGGTGCAGTGCTGCTGCAACTGCGGTGGCTTGGTCTGGAAGGCCGGCACGACCCGGTCGATGAGCTCGAGCAACCGGTGTTCGCCTGGAAGTAGGCGCGGTCTAGTACAGACGTACCAAAAGCGGTGTAAGCCCTACCTAGACTGGCACGCATGGCTTTCGGTTCGAACTTGCACTCCGTGACCCACGACGGCCTGCTGCGGATCGAGGACTGCCTGGATGCCGAGGGCGGGATACTCGTGCCGCCCGGTGTGACGCTGGTCTCCCTCATCAACCGCAACATCGCCAACGTCGGCGACTCACCGGCCTACCGCTACCTCGACTACACCGGCCATCACGAAGGAAGGGTCATCGAACTCACGTGGAAGCAACTCGGCGTTCGCGTGCAGGCAATCGCAGCGCGTGTGCAGCGACTGGCCGACCGGGGTGACCGGGTAGCGGTTCTCGCGCCTCAGGGGCTGGAGTACGTCGCCGGATTCTTCGCCGCGATCAAGGCGGGGACCATCGCTGTTCCGTTGTTCGCGCCCGAATTACAAGGCCACGCAGAACGTCTCGAGGTTGCGCTCCGCGATGCGCAGCCCTCGGTTGTATTGACCACCTCAGCGGCGGCCGAGAATGTTCACACGTTCCTATCCGAGCTGCAAGGCGTAAGCGCGCCGCGTGTCATCGTCATCGACGCGATCCCCGATACCGCCGGCGATGAGTTCGTACCCATCGATATCCGCATCGATGACGTCTCGCATCTGCAGTACACATCGGGGGCGACACGACCGCCGGTGGGGGTGGAGATCACACACCGCGCGGTCGGCACGAATTTGATCCAGATGATCCTCGCCATCGACTTGCTGGATCGAAAAGTACACGGCGTCAGTTGGTTACCGCTCTTTCACGACATGGGCTTGTCGATGATCGGATTTCCTGCGGTATACGGAGGTCACTCCACCCTGATGTCGCCAACGGCGTTCATCCGTCGCCCACTGCGGTGGATCAAGGCACTGTCAGACGAATCGCGTGACGGCCGTGTAGTGACGGCGGCGCCGAACTTCGCATACGAGTACACCGCACAGCGGGGCGTGCCTGCGGCAGGCGACGACATCGATCTGAGCAAGGCAGTGCTCATCGTCGGCTCCGAACCGATCAGCATCGAAGCGATCGACAAATTCAACGACGCGTTCGCGCCACACGGCTTGCCGCCGACCGCGTTCAAACCCTCCTACGGCATCGCAGAGGCGACGCTGTTCGTGTCGACCATCGCCCCCGATGCCTCGGCGACCGTCGTGCACCTTGACCGTGACCAATTGGCCTCCGGGCGGGCAGTGCCTGCCACAGCGGGTTCCCCGAATGCGGTGGCGCACGTGTCGTGTGGACAGGTGGCCCGCAGCCAGTGGGCGGTCATCGTCAACCCGGATGCGGGCGCGGAGTTACCGGACGGCCGAGTCGGTGAGATCTGGTTGCACGGCGACAACATTGGCCGCGGCTATCACGGACGGCCCGACGAATCACATATGACGTTTGGTGCCACGCTCTCGTCACAGCTTCCTGCGGGCAGCCATACGGAAGGTGCACCGGCTCAATGCAATTGGTTGCGCACCGGTGACCTTGGTGTTTATCTCGACGGTGAGCTGTATGTCACCGGCCGACGCGCCGACCTCGTGGTCATCAATGGCAGCCATCACTATCCGCAGGACATCGAGGCCACGACCGAGGCGGCCTCACCCATGGTGCGGCGCGGGCACGTCACGGCTTTCACCGTGTCCGCTACCGACAGCGACGGCGCGGGAGAACGTCTGGTCATCGTCACTGAACGTGCACCAGGCGCCGGCCGTGCCGACCCTGCGCCCGCGGTTGAAGCCGTCAGAGCGGCCGTGTTGGACCGGCATGGAATTGCCGCGTCCGACGTCCGATTCGTAGCAGCCGGTGCCATTCCGCGCACGACAAGCGGCAAGCTGGCTCGGGGCGCCTGCCGTGCGGCGTACGTCAACGGAACGTGGCGGTGAAGTTCAACGGCGACGGACGAGGCGGCACCGCACCCCGAAGTGGTC
Source organism: Mycobacterium sp. (assembly GCA_032161985.1). Lineage (GTDB taxonomy): Bacteria > Actinomycetota > Actinomycetes > Mycobacteriales > Mycobacteriaceae > Mycobacterium. Next base: position 6,196 of record JAVRPX010000050.1, on the reverse strand, counting down.
GGAGGGAAAGACGCGCGCAAGCGCGTCGGACAGCGGCTCGGTGCCCAACAGCTCGATGCTTGCGGCAGCCCACGCATGTCCTTTCAGAAGGACGCGATCGAAGCGGACATGCCTCTGCTTGTTCCTGCTGTCGAGCCGCATCAAGTTGATGGACGTGTCCTCGGTATAGCCGGGTTCATCCGGTCGCAGCGCGGGCCAGACATCGACGAAGGGCGCGACGATCTGCTCGTTCTCGGTGTCACGCATGTTGAAGTCGCCAAGCACGACTGCGTCGTCGACCGAGCGAAGCGCGTTGAACACCCGACGAAGCTGGCGGCGGCGCAACGGGACCGACGCCTTGCCGCTGTCGAGATGCACGGAGCAGACGGCCGTCCGCGTGCCGCCGACATCCACCTCGGCCGTTAGGAAGCCGCGTGACATGCGGCTGGGCAGCCGGGCGTAGGCCACGCAGCGCAGCGGAATTCGGGACAGCAGAAGCATGCCGTAGTTGCCGACGCCCTTATCGGTGACGGCTGCACAGAAGCAGTACTCCCGCACCCACGGATCGGCGAGCAGAATCTCCAGCGCGTCCGGCGTCACCTCTTGGAACACCATGATGTCGGGTCCGCTCTTTGACATCAGCTCGGCGATCGCGCGTTGGCGTTCGGCGGCGAAATGCGGGTCGTTCCACATGTTGAAGGTTGTCACCGTCAGTTCGGCGCGGTCGACCGTGCCGGATGCATCGGCACCTCGCCACTGGCCGGCCAACGCGTCGAACGACACGACGGCAACGTCGCGCCTGCGAGGCGGCAGCTGCCTGCGTAGCCGCTCGACGATGCGATACATGCCGTGCATTCAACGGTGGCGCGGGAGGTGCCGCCGCGGGCCGATCACTCCTAGAAGGAAGGCGACGCAGTGACCGGTCGCGGTGAAATTCGCGCGCGAGACAACGGCTACGGCGACCGAGCCAGCCGCCGCGGTCTGCACGGCGACCCGCCACGGTCGGTCGAGGTAACGGCACAGCGCGCCACCGATGCCCAACGTGAAGTAGCTGACGCCGACATCGCGTGCAGTCAGCGCCCTCCGCGGTTCGTCGGCGCGTTTGATCGACAGCACCAGCAGCCGCTGGCTGACGAGGGTCGCGATGACATGGGAGCTGAGGCCAGTGATCACGTACCGCGATCGTCCGAGCAGTCGTTCGGCGGGCGCAAGCATCGTCGCGAACACGGGCACGTAGGGCCACCAGCGGCGACCGTCAAGCCACAGCAGACTCGTGAGCAGCACGTGCAGCGGCTTTCGCTGCAGCTGGGCGATATTGGTCGACTGTTCCCGCAGTAACCGCTGTCGCTCCCGGCGCGGGGCCGAACGCTGGATGCGGGTGGTGACGAAGAGCAGAGCCAGCCATGTGTAGGTCAGGGCGCCTCCGGCAATGTGAGGTCCCGCTTGCTGCACGACTTCACATCTGTGTGCTTCCGCAACACTCATGATGCCGACCCTATTCGGGGCAGTCACCACCGCTGCCGCGTCACAGCCGTTTTCCTGCCGTCGGCGGCAACACCTCGAACCCCGCCAGGATCGTCTCGGCATCACGTTCGTGCGTCGGGTTGCCCGACTCGATGGTCAACAGGCCGCCCAGGCTCGTTCGAAACCACCGCCACCGTCGTCGACACTCGCTCGGGCGCGGCCACGTACGTGCGCGACTACATCACAGGTGCGAACGGCGGGACCATCGCCGTTCAACTGGAGCACGGGCCGAGTAAGGGTCTGTCGATGCCCGGTGTCGTCAACTCCGACGCGCTGCAACCGCTCGCCTGCTGACAGCGGGCTCTGATGTGACGGGACTAACTTATTCAGTACCCTAATGGTTAGGGTACGATCAGATTGTGTCCACATCAATTGCGGCTGACGTCGACCCGCTGGCTCTCGAACAGCAGGTGTGTTTCGCGCTGGCGGTCACCAACCGGGCGGTGCTTTCCATCTACCGTCCGCTGCTCGAGCCACTGAGCCTGACCCATCCGCAGTACCTCGTGATGCTCGCGTTGTGGGATCACCAGAAGACATCCACGGAGGGCACCTCACCGTTGTCGGTCAAGCAGATCGCCAACGCGTTGCAATTGGACTCGGCCACGCTCTCGCCGATGCTCAAACGCTTGGAAGCACTGGGTTATATCACCCGCAGCCGCAGCGCCGCCGACGAGCGCACCACCCATATCGAGCTCACCGACGACGGACGCGCCTTGCGCGAGCGGGCCCTTGCCATCCCTCCCGCCGTGGTCGCCCGCCTCGGCGTCGAGTTGGCCGAACTCGAAGAACTGCGCCGAGTGCTGACCCACATCAACTCCGCTGCCCTTGCGGCAGGCGCTCTCGACGTCTAAACCCCTCGCCCCATAGGAGGGCCCCATGGAAACCACGAAACCCACCCCCTTGCAGTACGTCGCGTACTCGTACGGACGACGCCTGCCCGACTCGATGCATCGTTGGGTTGCCGAGGATCTGGCAGGGCAAGGCGCGGTCCGCAGGCACATGATCCGGATGGCCATCCCCCCGCTACTGGTCCTCGGTCCGCTCTGGCTGCTCCCAGCCTCGTTGTACGTGCACCTCGAGATGACGGCGCCGATCTACATTTGGGCGCTGCTCATGTCGGTTGCGCTGAACAAGATCTGGCGCAGATATCGGTTGGCGGAGCACGACCTCGACCCGAACCTGGTCGACGTGATCAGGCTCAAGCGAGACGCACACATCCGCGAGGACTACATCCGGCGCTACGGACCGCGCCCGGAAGAGGCCAAGTGGCAGGCGAACAGCAGCCCCTTCTGATCAAGGAACGTCGTCTCGCCGGCTAGCGTGAGCGCGCCATCGTCGATATGCATGGTGTGCAGCGAAGGCCCCGACGATCGCAGTCACGCACCATACGGCCATCGCTGCGTATGCCAACGGCGCCGACAGATCTCCGATCGACGCGCCAAGCGCGGTGTAGACGAATGCGCGCGGCACAGATCCGATGAACGCTCCGACGGCCATCTGCCACAACGGAACTCCGAACGCACCGAACGCATAGGAGGCCAGCGCGTCGGAGATGCCTGGGATGAAACGCTGCCCGACGACCGCCCACAACCCTCCCCGGTCGATCATTGCGTCGAGGCGTTCGGTGCGTTCCGTGCCGAGCAGCGCGCGTGCGCTGTCTCGGCCTGCCCGCCGGCCCGCCAGGCCGGCAATTGTCGCGGTGCCAACCGTCGCCCCAAGCGTCACGAATGTGCCGAGCACGGGCCCGAACAGCATGCCGCTTCCAGCCGCGAGGATCGGTCCTGGCACGAATACCGCGCCGAGCACCGCTGACACCGCGACGTAGGTCAACGGCGCAGCCGGACCCGTCGCCGCCACCGTGCGCCGGACGTCTTCGACATAGACGACCCGAGTGACAGCAACCAGATAAAACAGCCCGATCAAGAACGCGGCGAACACGGCGAGCCGCACGACGTGGCGCCAGCGGGGTGTGGGGGGTGCGTCGCTGTTGGTCATTCCGAACGCAATCCTGCCGCCTGCGAGAAATCTTCTGGCATTGGGATGAGTTCTCGGCAGGCCATCCGTTCTGGGCGTCAGGAACCAGTCACCACCACGAAAGGCCCCCGCATTCGTCACCGAGCCGCCGGGCACCGAAATCAAGGCCGACCCGTCACGCTTGGCGGTTTTCAAGGACTACGTCCGCAACATCGCCACGTGGCTGGACGCGAGCCGCCGGGCCGCGACGGGCACGGATCGCTACGTGGCCGACCCATTCGACGAGAGGCGACGCGTAGCGAAGTCCGCGGCCTGGTCCGCCATGCCATTCACCGCGTAGAGGGTATGCGCGCCGTTGTCGTTGCCGCCCGGCGAGCAGATTGGGTCTTCGGGGATGCACAAGTCGGTGGTCTTTCCCGTATAGAGGTGGCCGACTGTGATTGGCGGCGCACCGGTGTAGACCGATTGCAAGAACCCGCTTGACGGTTTTCCGAACAAGGCCACCGCGGCGATGTGGTTGGCCACCTCGGGCGCCATGGGGCCGGTGATCCCGGCTGGCATGGTGTAGCCGGCAGGTAGTGAGTCTTCGGTGGTGTAGGCCATCACGGCCGCCCCTTGGGAGTACCCCCCGAGCACCATCTTGGTGTTGGGGCAGCTCGCGGCAATGTCGCGGATCTTGTTGGTCGCGTCGATGATCCCGTCAGCGCCTGTGGAGAAATCGAGTGACGCCGGATAGTTCACCGGATACACCTCGACTGATTTTCCGCCGACCTTCGCGCGCATCGCGTCAACGAACGCCTGCCCGGTCCCCCCGACACCAGGCGGCTCGAAGGTGCCGCGTGCGAACAACACCTCGACATCGGGGCATGGCGCAGCGGACGCCGAAGGAATGGTGACCGGAGCGCCCAACAGCGCCGAAGCTGCTACCGCCGTCACACCGAGAAAACGACTGAAGACCTTCATTTCCACCTCACCGTTCCATGTAGTGCCTGACCCGGCGCGGGCCCAGTTGCCGCTCCGAGGGCGACGCGGCCCTACCCATCCTTGCACTCAACCAATCAAGCGCAATGCGAACCGATTTCCATCTCAGGCGACTAGTCGGCATCGAGGTAGGCGTCCGCCCACGCGCTGATGATGCGACCTGCGCGACGAGCCTGGCCCGGGCCGGTAAGCAAGTGGTCCGAACCCTCGAGAGACACGAAGCTGCGGGGGTGACGTGCGGTGCGGAAGATTTCACTCGCATTCGCGATGCCGACTGTGTTGTCGGTAGGCGAGTGAAGGATCAGCAGCGGCAACCGTAGTCCGCGGATCTTTTCATGCAGGGCGGCCGCGCGGACATCCTCGACGAACGCCCGCTTGAGGGTGAGCGTGCGGCCGCCGACCATCCACTCGGCGCTGCCTTCGGACAGCACGCGGTCGACCACCGCGTCGTAGTGACGCTCGGCGTGGGCGGGGTCCATCGGGGCCCCGACCGTGGCGACCGCCCGCACACCGGGTGACTGCCGGGCCGCGGCGATCACCGCAGCACCCCCGAACGAATGACCGACGAGGATGTCGGCCACCGTCCCTCGCTCGGCCATGAACTCGCATGCCCGGATGACGTCGCTGACCTTGTGGGTGAACGAGCCGTCGCCCCAGTCGCCCTCCGAGTCACCCAAGCCGAGCGCATCGAATCGCAACATGCCTACGCCGTCCTCGGCCAGCTGCTTGCAGATGCGAGCCGCAGCGGGCGAGTCCTTGCCAAGAGTGAACCCGTGCGAAAAGACGCCCCAGCCGCGGGGCTCCCCGGCAGGCCGGTCGATGATCCCCGCCAGCTTCGGTCCCGTCGAGCTTTCAAACGTGACGCGCTCAGCCATGCCGGAGGTTTACCACCCTGCACCCCCCTTTTGCCATGTCGCTACCGTTTAGGCAGCAGAAGACGTACCACCGAGAGACGGCAGAGCACCCCATGTCCGAACAGGTCACTACAAACGCGCCCGATCCGGCCGACGTCGGCTCGCGCATCGATCCGGTGCTCGCCCGGAGCTGGCTGTTGGTCAACGGCGCGCACGACGACCGGTTCGAGGCCGCCGTACGCTCCCGCGCCGACATCGTCGTCCTCGACATCGAGGATGCGGTCGCGCCCAAGGACAAGATCGGCGCCCGCGACAACGTCGTGCGCTGGCTCGGCGCCGGAAACTCCGACTGGGTGCGCATAAACGGCTTCGGCACCCAGTGGTGGGCCGACGACCTCGCGACGCTGGCGGGCACCTCGATCGGCGGGGTGATGCTGGCGATGGTGGAATCGGTCGACCACGTCACCGAGACCGCGAAACGCCTACCCAATGTCCCGATTGTGGCGTTGGTCGAAACGGCACGGGGACTGGAACGCATCACCGAGATCGCGGCGACGAAAGGGACCTTCCGGCTCGCCTTCGGCATCGGCGATTTCCGGCGCGACACCGGTTTCGGGGAAGACCCGGCCACACTTGCTTATGCGCGCTCGCGCTTCACCATTGCCGCCAAGGCCGCCCATCTGCCCAGCGCGATCGACGGACCGACCATCGGCTCCAATCCACTGAAGCTCATCGAGGCCACGGCCGTCTCCACCGAGTTCGGGATGACCGGCAAGATCTGCCTCAGCCCGGACCAGTGTTCCGTCGTCAACGAAGGGCTCTCCCCGTCGCAGGATGAAATCGCCTGGGCGAAAGAGTTTTTCGCCGAGTTCGAGCGTGACGGT